>CALEXE010000070.1:0-44462 GCA_937925265.1 uncultured Collinsella sp.
ACGGCAACATATCGAGTATCTCGCCTGTGGCCTACGACTCGCACGGCAACGATTACGGCTCGCTGAACTCGTATGCCGCGGTGGATTATTCGTACAGCGACGGAAAGCTCGACAGGATCGATTCCGAGCGCGGCGGCTATGCGGAGTTTTACTATGACGACCACGGCAACCTGACGTCGGTCGACGAGTATGCCGGCCGCGGTTCGGATGCCGAGTTTGAGTTTGAGCACGAGGTCGAGTACCAGCGCTACTTCTGCAGCAAGCACGAGAAGAACAAGCCAGAGGAGTGGATTCGTCTGGATGCAGAGTACGACGTCGACCAGGGTAGCTGGAACAATGACTCCGATTATGGTCGTGAGTGCTTTGCAACCATGTACAAGCTCGATCCGCTGGCGGCAAGGCTGAACCCGTTCATCAAGTAACAGCCCACTCGCAAACCACCCAAAGGGGACAGACACCTTTGGGTGGTTTTTGCTGAAGGGCGGGTGTCTGCGGCGGTTTGTCTCGATCTGTAACAGTAACTCGGCATAAATGGGCCTAGCTGTTACAGATCGAGACAAAGAGCTGGTGCCGTTCGGGAACGTCTCGATCTGTAACATCTGGAGCCGATATTGCCGTCTAGATGTTACAGATTGAGACAAACCGCCGCAGTGGGCTGCGCCGCCCCGTCTAAGCCGCAGAAAAAAGGTAGATTTTTAGGCATGTCCTAAAAATCTACCTTTGTGCGTTAAGCGAGCAGGTCGACTACGTTGAAGTTGGCGTTGCTCTTTGCGATGACGTCGCGGCCGCCAAAGACGCAGGTGGGCGACTCGGCTGCGATGCGCGTCACGTCGGTGCCGAGCGAGCGCAGCTCACCGGGCGTGGCGGCGAGCATCTGGGCGCGACGCTCCTCGCGCGCATGCGGATCGAGCCCGGCCAGGTAGGTCGTGTTGCGGCGCTTGGTGAGCGCGTACGGCTTCACCGGCGCGTCCATGCCGCTCACGCAGCTCACGATAAAGCCCTCAAAGGCGGCTTCGTCGGGCTCAAAGCTGCCAAGCCATGCACCCGCGCGCTCCACGCGCTCAATCGAAGGATCGATCGCCGGGTCGCGGTAGGTGTAGAACGCCGCCTGACGCTCACCTGCCGCGCGGAATCCGCAGCCGTACGCCCCGCCCTTCACGCGGATCTCGTTCCACAGGTAGTCGTAGGAGAGCGCGTTGGCAGCCACGGCCCAAGTGCCTGTCACGTCAATGCCCAGGCGACGCGGGTCGCACGCGCTTGCCGCAAAGCAGATGTCGCTGGGGATCACGAAAGCCTCGTGGCGGTCGCACGGCGCCGGCACCACGAGCGCGTCGCGGCCGGCACCATCGCCCGCACCCAGCCCCAGGTCGCCCGCGGCATCCCAGTACGCGTCAAAGTCCTCGTCGCTGCCGGTAAAGCTCGCCATGCAGCCATCGGCCACAAAGATGCGGTCTGCCAGCTCGGCAAGCTTGGCGCGCAGGTCGTCCAGGCGCTCGTCAAAGTGGTCGAGCAGATCGCGCAGGAACAGATAGAAATCCACGCCCGAAAGCTGCTCGCGCACCACGGCCGAAGACGAGCTGTAGCTCATCGCACGACCGAGCGCCGCCGAGTGACCGTTGTTGATAAAGCCCTGCTCAAGCCCAATGCGAATCTGTGTGAGCACGTCGCGAACGCGGTCGGCATCGGCATCGAGCAAAAGCGTGCTCGACCACACCTCGCGCGGCAGGCTCGCCAGCGCGTCGATCTTTTCGGACAGGGCACCGGCGCTCACTAGCAGGTAGGGGCGTACGCCATCCACGTCGGGCTGGGTCATGACCTCGGTCGTAAAGCTCAAAAAGCCCAGCTTGCCGGCGAGCAAGTTGTCGAGTTCCTCGGCCGAGTGCTCGCTCGTGGGCAGCTGCTTGAGCAGGCGGCAGAGCAGCGTCACGTAGGGCAGGTCCTCAAACGCGACGCAGCTCAGGTCGAAGTACTGCATGGCGTAGGCCAGACGGTTGGTGGGGATGCCGTGGCGCAGGCAGGGGATGGGTGCGGTCGTGTCCACGACCAGCGGCGGCTCGGGGCGCGCCTCGCCAATGTCGGATACGCGCAGGCGCGGCAGTGTGGCCTTGTCCTCGGGCGTGTCTTCGGCCTCCTGCGCGGCACGCAGTACGGCCGTGCGCTCGACCACGTCGGCCAGCTCGGCATCGGTCATGGCGTCGCGCTTGGCTGCCAGCTCGGCAGCTTCGGCGCCCTCCGCACCCTCGGCGGCGTCTACCGGAACCAGCTCGACCAGCGCCATATGGTCGTTCTCCAGCACGAGCTCGTGCAGCAGGTCCTCAAAATAGCTGCCGTCCAGCTCACCACGCAGCTCCTCGTACACCGGGCCGTACTTGAGTGCCAGCGTCGCGGCGTCGTCATCGTAGAGCCAGGTGCTCAGCGCGTCGCATGCAATGGCCACGCCGTCGGCGATACCGTAGTCGCGCTGGCGCAGGTCGTATTCGTTGCTGCTGATGATGGCTTCCAGGCGCTCGCGCGGAACGCCATACTCGCATAGGTCGCGGCAGGCGTCCTGGAACGCGCGGCGCAGCTCGCGCGCCACGCCGGGCTGCGCGTTTTGCAGCATGATGAGCTCGTAGGGCTGCAGGCTTTCGGCCGCGGTGTAGCTCACCACGTTGCCGCCCAGGCCGGCGGCCAGAATGGCCTTCTTAACCGGCGCCTCGTTGGAGCCCAGCAGCGCCTCGAACAGGATGTCCGCGGCGATCGTGCGCTTGCGGTCGAGTGCGCTGCCCAGCACAAGGCCCAGGCCCACCAGGGCGTTTTCGGGCGTGGTGGCCATCTCGACGCGCTTATACTCGCAGGTCACGGGTGTCTGCACGACCAGCGGATTGGGCGCCAGCGCAGACGGGTCCTCGCCGGCGGCGACGGCTGCGTCCATGCGGCGGCTCGCGGCGCTCGACTGCGACAGATAGCGCTCGTCCAAAAAGGCCAGCGCGCGGTCCACGTCCAGGTCGCCGTAGAGCGTGATGTAGGAGTTGGAAGGATTGTAGTGGCGCGCGTGCGTGTCCAGGAACTGCTCGTAGGTGAGCGCGGGAATCGCGCGTGGGTCGCCGCCGCTCTCGTGCGCATAGGCGGTGTCGGGATAGAGCGCGGCGTTGACGGCGTCGTCCAGCACGCTCATGGGGTCGGACAGCGCGCCTTTCATCTCGTTGAACACTACACCGTTATAGCGCAGCGTGCCCTCGCGCAGGCTGGCGGCGCTGCCGTCGCCGCCAGCGCCCTCCGGCAGGTCCAGCTCGTAGTGCCAGCCCTCCTGCTCAAAAATGGTGGGCTTGGTATAGATGGCCGGGTTGAACACCGCGTCCAGGTACACGTCCATCAGGTTGTACAGGTCCTGTTCATTGGTAGTGGCAACGGGGTAGATGGTCTTGTCGGGGTAGGTCATAGCATTGAGGAACGTCTGCATGGAGCTCTTGATCAGGTCCACGAACGGCTCCTTGACGGGGAACTTGGCCGATCCGCACAGCACCGAGTGCTCAAGAATATGGAACACGCCAGTGGAATCGGCCGGCGGCGTCTTAAAGCCAATGGCAAAGGCCTTGTTTTCGTCGTTGCACGCCAGGTGCAGCAGGCGAGCGCCCGAGGTGGTATGGCGCAGCACGTAAGCGTCCGAGTCGAGCTCGGGCACGGTCTCGCAGCGCTCGACGGCAAAACCATGGCAGGTGGTACCGGGCACCAGCAGCGCGGCGGCAGCGGCGCGCGGGTCGGTTGAGGTAGTGGGCATATGCAGTCTCCTTTGGCGCCCCAACGGGGGCGAATCGAGTCGAATCCCCGAGAGTATACCCATATGGGGCCTTCGACCAATCTGCCGGATGAGCGTGGATTTTCTGGCACACGAGCGTGGATTTTCGGACACACGAGCGTGGATTTCCGGACGCATGCCGAATGAGCGTGGATTTTCGGACGAAATCGGCCGCCAAAAGCCCAAAAACCGTCCAAATATCCACTCTCGATATCCGACCGTTCATAATCCACGCTCATCCGCCGCCCGCACAACTCTCATATCTCATTCGTCTCTAATACGAGAGATAACAGAAAGATGAGAGATAAATATGAGAGATAACAATGCTGCAAAGAGACAGACAACCATGGTATTGTCTCAATATAGATTGTTTTACCAGCGAAAACATGTTTAAATGAAACAGATGACAGACATCTTATCTTTCATCTCTCACTCCTCTCTAATATGAGAGATAACAGAAAGATGAGAGATAATTACGAGAGATAACTGAGAGACGAAGGAAATCTATTCGCGGCATTCTTCGCAGAACCGAGCGAAAGGACGTGCAGATGAACGAAAACGAACTGACCGGTCTGCTCGAGTCTTTAAGGCGCATGGGCTCGGACGATCTTAACGTTGAGGTCAAGGAGAGCGCCACGACGCTTTCCCGCGACGTATGGGAAACGGTCAGCGCTTTCGCAAACACCGCCGGCGGCATCATCGTACTCGGAGTGAGCGAGCGCGCGGGTTTTGTCCCAGTTGCAAACTTTGAGACCGAGAAAGTGCTCAACCAATTCGTGGCGGGCATGGGCGATGCTGGCGGTCGCGGAAAGCTGGCCAATCCGCCCAAATACACCATTGAGCGCGTGGAGCTCCAGGGCACCGTGGTTCTAGTCATCGCGATTGAGGAGCTTGACCCGTCGAGCAAGCCTTGCTATGTAATAGAGCGGGGCGCTCAAGGTGGCAGCTACAAACGCATCGATGACAAAGATGTCCCGCTTTCGTCGACCGAGGTTTTGGCACTGTCGTCATATGAACGGACGAGTCCTAGCGATCGCGATGCGGTGCCCGGCACGAGTGTGGGCGATCTCGACGAGTCGCTGGTCGACCGCACGATAGAGCGTGCCTATTCGTTGACGCCTCGAGCGATGCGCGGTGCGGCGGACAAGAAGACAAAGATGGAGCGTCTGAATTTCCTCGACTTCCAGGGCAATGTTACCAAGGCCGGCCTCCTTGCCGCGGGCGTTTACCCTCAGCAGTTCTATCCCAAGCTCTTCATTGATGTGGCTGTCCACGTGGGAACTCAAAAGGGAGCTGCGGGGCCACTAAGGTTTATGGACCGCACAATCTGTGAGGGAACGTTGGGCGAGATGATCTCGGATGCTGTCGCGGCCGTCGCCAAGAATTTGCGGCGAACCTCGACCGTCCAAGGCGTCTCGCGTGTCGACTCGCTGGAGATTCCCGAGGAGGTTCTGCGCGAGGCAATCGCCAACGCCGTTATCCACAGGGAATACGGGGATCGGTTCTGTGGGCAATCGATCGCCGTCGACGTCTTTGACGATCGTGTCGAGGTGACGAATCCTGGCGGCCTTTACGGGGGAAAGACTCGAGAGAACTTGTTTGACGGCAGCTCCCGATGCCGTAACGCGACGCTCGTGAAACTCATGTCGATTGTCCCGCTTCCGGATGGCGCAGGTTCGCCGGCTGAGGGCAATGGCTCGGGCATCCCGATGATGATCGATGCCATGCGCGCGCATGGTCTGGCCGAGCCCCTGTTCTGCCCGGGGTTCGATCGGTTCAAGGTCGTACTTTACCGTTCAAAGATCGAGCCGGTCGATCATGGCGGAGGCTTAATTGTGACGGCACTCAAACACTACGGCGAGCTGGGGACGCGTGAGCTGGCAAAACGCACGGGGCTTACAATTTCCCAGGTTAGGTCGCGCGTCAACGCGCTCATTGCTCAAGGCGAGCTTGAGCCCACGGCGCCGTCGACAAGCCGCAACCGCAAATATCGACTGTCAGAGCGCGTGGAATAAATGCGTTAGTGGACGAGGCGACCCAATAATCGACCCTCGATTGGCGCCCACTAAGGTAAAGCGGTTGTTGCCCAGTCGACGGTGATGCTAAAGACTCGGCTTACGCCGGCATGGCCCCGAACCCGTCCATCAGGAACAGCCTGAGAACCAGCTTGATGACATTTCCCGGTTTGACTTCAGCCGTGCCAAAGACGTGGCGCTCGGCGAGCTCGCTGCAGTATGCGTAGATATCGCGGATAAGGTCCGCGCCCGAAAGCGTAAACATGTAGCCTGCGTCCGAAAGCGCATTGGGTGCGGCGGGCAACTTGGTCATGCGACAAAAGGTCAACAGGTCGGGCGCCATAGCGTCTTGGTAGCCAAGATGGCCGCCGTCTTCTTGTGCGGCGAGTTCCAGCTGGCGTACTCGATCCAGCGCCGCTGCCAGCACAAAGCTCGGTGTGGGCGCATTGACGTCTTCCGTGTTCGCCACGAGTTTGCCCGCCGCCTGTGTGACAAGCCAGGCGACCTCGCGCTGGCAACGCACGGCCTTGCGCGTAACCGGCTTGATGGACGAAGAAGAAACGCTCCCCTTAGGCGGATTCGAAGCAGCCATAAGACCCTCCCATGAACAATCCGGCCCAACAAGCCCGGATGAAACACGTGCTACATCAGTATACAGGGGAGTGGGGTAGCGGGGTACAAGCGCGCCAGCGGCAAACCGAGAGCATCAACAATGTGCCTCCGCTCTATTTGGACGATGGTACGTGGGTCATTAAGTACTCGGTTCAAGCGCCGGGTACCGTTGGTTTTCGAGACCAGAATTACAACCGTAAAATGCTCAACTGCATGGAATGTGACGTCCCAGTCGGAGTCATATTTGCAACCGAGATGGGCTATAAGGTGCTCGGCCTTGCGTTTGTTGAGCGGTTCGAGCCCGAAAACGGATGGTTTGTTCTGCACGGTCCTGTTCATAAAGGCGGACCGGACCCTCGTTTTGCGCCCGACATGAGTTATCTGAAGCACATACCCGTCGATATTGAGTTTGCCGGACAGGGTGCGACCGACGATGAAATTTGGCTTTGGCGGTCTTTTACGATCGTGCTGTTTGATCGGATCGCGTGGCGATGCAATCTCGCACACGCCTGCCGGTGCATGCTCTTCCTGATTTGTATAGCGAGAGGGGAGCGAACGTGAGCTGGCGAGGCGATATTGCGATGGGGAAGTACGGAAAACTGCCGTGCGCCCTTATAGACAACAAAATGTTTCCGAGCGTAGAAGTTGATTGCGGGTCGTTTGTCGTCGCCTGTCCTTGCTGCGGCTCGCAAATACCGTGCCTCGACATTCGGTTCATCGATGCGTGCGACAGACTTAGCGACGAAGTGAGAAAACGGACAGGCGTTCATATGCCGGTGTATCAGGAGAAATGCCCTGTTTGTGGCCTCGATATCGTGTACGACGCCGGCGACGAGGGATAGGTGATGCGGAGGAGCTGGCTGTGAAGGCATCTCTGTCCCTATAAATAAATCCCCTCACCGAGCTGCTTGTGGAACTTGGCGTGATGGTCGCGTGCCCAGGTAAAGAGCGCCTGGTCAAAGTCGGTGCGCGTGGCCGGGACGCCAAAGACGCCGGCAACTTCGACGCGTACAAACTCCAGTGCCGGCAGCTTGTTGATGGCAGTGAGGGCAAACGGGGACGAGGGCTCCTCGAACAGATAGCGGCTGCCTTGCAGCGCGTCGCAAATGGTGCACGTGTTGCCGAGCGACGGGGCTTTGGAGGCTCGCGCGCCTACGGGCTTGTAGCCGCAGCGCTTATGAAGGTAGTCGCGGATCTCGCCCGGCACGCAGCCAAGAGCGGGCACGATGGCGAGTGCGTTGGCGTTGGCCGTGTCGATGGCAATGTGCCCGGCTTCGTTGGGCGCGTGCGCGATGGCGATGCTCTCGTCGTTATCGGTTCGATAGGGAATGCCGAAGGCCGCGACCGAGGTCTCTTTGTGACACTTCCAGCACTCGCGCTTGCCCAGTACTAGATATATATACGGCGCTGAGGGGTCGGATCGGTCAACACCGGGCAGCCACTCGGCAAAGGGCTCGGGGTTGACGCCGCTGGGTACATACCAGATCTTCTTGGTCCGGTCCCATTTGGCGCCCAGCGCTTTGGCTTCTTCTTTGTGCGAAAAGGGGACATCGAGCTCGGTGCGCATGGCGGCTCCTTGGTGCTGCAGGTGCGAATGGCTCAAGGATACCGCAGGGCGCAGACATCGCGGCGTTTTGTTGAGAAGTTGCGGCGCGGACTGCTTGGTTACGCCGTTAGATAAATTGGCAAGTAGATGGTCGGCTTTTGACCAGTTGGGCGGTTGGAGCAGCTTGCGGCGCAGTTTTGTGCCTGGCTATTGTTGATGTTGGGGTATTGAATATATTTGGCTGCCATTCGTCAGGTGAATTGTTGTTACGTTGCGATGACGGTTGGAACTGCCAGCGGATTTAGCGACAAAAAACAAAACAGCCCAGAGGACATAGCCTCTGAGCTACGAACATTTGGTGGGCGTTAGAAGATTTGAACTTCTGACCTCTTCCGTGTCAGGGAAGCGCTCTCCCCCTGAGCTAAACGCCCGATCAAGGGTGCGCAAGCGCGCAAGGGATAATATAACGGAGCCTGAACTCGGTGGCAAGAACATTTTTAAAAATCGCTTACATTGTGGAATTCGGGGGCTTTGTCATATCCATTTCAAAAGAGCCTGCTGCCGCGATTTGACTGTCGCATAATGCAAGGCCATTGCGGTATCGAGCTATGGAAAGACGTCTGCGGAATTGTCCTACCGATAAGCGGACAAGCCTCCAGCTGGTGCCTTCGCCGTGGTAAGGTAAGCCGAATTGTTTCCAGGCTGCTTCGAGGGAATGGAATGAGCAAAGAGCGTGTCGAGCAGGTCGAAGGCGCAGGGGCTTCGGTGCCGATGACCGATATATCGAACATTGATGTGCCCGAGGGCACCGATGAGCTCAGCCGTAGCACCCGCCGCGCTTGGCGCGAGCGCCTGAACAGCGCTTCGACGCGCAAGATGATCACGGGCGTCTTGGCTACGCTGGTGGGCGGTTCGTTTTGGGGCTTCTCGGGCACCAGCGCGAGCTTTCTGTTCGATACCTACCACGTCGACACCTTGTGGCTTATGAGCGTGCGTCAGATTCTCGCCGGTCTACTCTTTATGGCCGTGGTTGTTACGCGCGACCGCGAGCGCCTGATTAAGCTCTGGACCACACCCGCCGATCGCAAGCAGCTGCTGCTCTTTACCGCCTTTGGTCTGCTGTTCAACCAGTTTTGTTATCTTTCGGCCGTGCGCCTGACCAATGCCGGAACCGCGACGGTGCTCCAATGCCTGCAACTGGTCATCATCATGGGCTACACCTGCGTGATCGACCATCGCATGCCTCGCGTGCGTGAGGCCGTTGGCATTGGGTTGGCCCTGGGCGGCACCTTTTTAATCGCTACCGGCGGCGACCCTACCAGTCTGAGCATATCGCCGCTTGGCCTGGTCGCAGGCCTTATGTGTGCGGTCAGCGCCACGTGTATGGCGGTGATTCCCGCCAAGATCCTGCCCGAATACGGCAGCCCCATCGTCACGGGCTCGGCAATGCTCACGGCGGGCGTGGTCTCGTGCGTCTTCGTGCAGCCTTGGGCGCATATGCCGGCACTCGACGCTGCCGGCGTCGAGGCGCTCGCGGTATTCGTGGTTATCGGCTCGTTTTTTGCTTACATGCTCTATATGCAGGGCGTTAAGGACATCGGCTCGGTGCGTGCGAGCCTCATCGGAACTGTGGAGCCGGTTTCGGCGACCATCACCAGCGCCGTTATGCTGGGCACGGTGTTTTTGCCGACCGACCTTATCGGCTTTGCCATGATCATCGTGATGATGTTCCTCACGGTGTAGCTGGCGCCGCCGCCAAGACAGAAAAGGTGTTGTGCCGCATTTTCGCCAATTGACGTCCGTGTCTGGAGTTTAGCTGTCGATGCTCAAAATGCCATAAACTAGTAACGTTATGGATTTTTTCATTGCGACTCAATTGCGAGGATTTCTTTATGGCTGGTAATCACTTTAAGGGCAGCGATAACGGCCGTCCTGCAGTTCCGCCGCGTCCGAACGGGGCTGGTAAGGCCGGCACGCCGGGCGGCGCTGGACAGGGCGGTTCCAGTAAGCGCGTGTCCCCGGGCGAGACGGCGATGTTTACCGCTCTGTACGAGCAGTCTCAAAAGGCGAAAAAGACCGGCCGTGCAAGAGGGAATGTCTTTGCGGGCGGTGCAACCTCCGCGTCGCAGCCGAGCGGGGCTCCTTCGGTACCTGCGAACAACGCAGGTGCTGCCAACGCCGCAAATGCCGCCGGCAACGTTAATGCCGGCAAGGCCGCCAACAATACTCCCTCTGCCGGTGGCGCGGGGCTTACGGGTAACCTTGGCACGATTTACACCGGTGCCTCCGAGACTGGCACGTTCGCCCGCCTGGATGATAGCGGTGCCGAGTTTGCGGGCTCGGGTTCCAAGGAAGATTATTACGATTTTGGCTTGAACTACGGTAGCGACGCTTCGTCGAGTTCGACCTCTGACGGTCTGGTCCGTCATCGCCATCGCAAGGGCGAACGCAAAAAGCGTCACACCGGCGCCATTATTGCCGCTGTAGTCGCGGTGCTTCTCGTTGCGCTTGGCGCAAGCGGCTTTATGCTGCTTAACTCGGCAAAGACCGTAAAGAGTGAAGCGAAGGAGGCCGTCGAGATTGTCGGTGGCCTTAAGGACAAGGTCACGTCGGGCGATTTTTCGACGCTGCCTGACGACGCGAAGAAGATCGATGAGCTCTGCGACAGCATGAAGGCGGAGACCTCGAGCCCGCTGTGGACGGCGGCTTCGTTTATCCCGGTGTATGGCAGCGACATCAATGCGGCCCGCACCATGATCGACGCCCTGTCCGATGTCTCGAGCAATGCGCTGGTTCCCATGGCCGATAACCTTTCGCAGGCCACGCCCGGCAAGCTGTTTCAGGACGGCATGATTAACGTGTCCGCGCTGCAGGCGGTCGCCGATTCGCTTTCCAGCAGCTCGAAGGTGTTCAAGAGCGCCAACGAGAAGATCCAGGGCATTGGCGATACTCATATTTCCCAGGTGACCGAGCTGGTCGATAAGGCCAAGGACGGCTTTGCCACCCTCAACGGCGCGGTTGACGCGGCGGAGAAGGTCGCCCCCGTCCTTCCGCAGATGCTCGGCGCCAACGGCCAGACGCGCAACTACCTTGTGTACGCCATGAACAACGTCGAGATTCGTGCCTGCGGCGGCTTTGGCGGTTCGCAGGGCCTGATTTCGGTCACCGACGGCCAGATGTCGATTGGCGAGTTTGTTCCCCGCATTGGACTCAGCGAGGATGAGGCAGTCGAGAGCGTCGACGAAGAGGATGAGGCGCTGTTCGGCAACCACAGTAACCTGTACAACTCGGGCAATACCTATTCGCCTGATTGGCCCCGCAACTCGCAGCGTGTCGCAGCCCTGTGGAAATCTCAATATGGCCAGGACGTTGACGGCGTCGTGGGTATCGACCCGGTGTTCCTGCAGTATCTGCTGGGCCTGGTCGGTAACGTGTCGCTGCCCGACGGAACGGTTGTCGACGGCACCAACGCCGCAAAGGTCCTCATGCACGATGTGTACTGGAACTATCCGGTCGAGGAGTCGGACGGCATCTTTGCATCCGTCGCCAGCGCTGCCTTCGACAAGATCCTTGGCGGTATCGGCGATGTCGATGTTACGAAGCTTGTCAGCGCCGTTGAGCGCGGTGCCGAAGAGGGCCGCCTGATCGCGTGGATGAAAAACGATGACGAGCAGAACGCTATCAAGGAGATGAACATCGACGCCTCGCTGCCCGATCCGGATGACCCGAGTGAAGATCCCGTTGCTGGTGTCTACTTTAACAACCTGAGCTTCTCCAAGCTCGACTGGTACCTGAACGCCGATACGCAGATTGGCCAGGGCGTCAAGAACGGCGACGGCACGTGCTCGTATCGCATCACCGTTACCCTGACGAACATCATGACGCAGGAGGAGGCTGGCAAGCTGCCCAACTACGTTGCGGCGAGCGCACCCGATGCCGCGCGCGACGACGAGCGTCTGAATGTCTCGTTGTTTGCCCCGACGGGCGGCAACATTACTGATCTGACCGTCGAGGGCACCCAGTTTGGTCTTGGCGCCGCTACGTGGCATGGAATCCCCTTCTATTCGGGCACCGTTGACCTGCATGCTGGCGAGACGACGACGATCACGTATACGCTGACCACGTCGGCCGAGGCGGGGGACAAGCCGCTTGCGCTGCGTCAGACTCCTACATGCCAGGCGGCTCGCGACAGCGCGTCGGCGTAGGGTTTTTCTGGTAGCGCAGATAATCGAGTACCATTTTGGGGCGGACAGGCAATCTGTTCGCCCCTATTTTGTAAGGAGAGCGCATGAAGTACTTTGGCACCGACGGCTTTCGCGGTGAGGCCAACGTTGGGCTGACGGTAGAGCACGCTTATAAGATTGGCCGTTTTGTGGGCTGGTATTACGGCGCCAACCGCGAGCGCAAGGCGCGCGTGATCGTGGGCAAGGACACCCGTCGCTCAAGCTATATGTTCGAGGCGGCGCTGGTGAGCGGTCTGGTCGCGAGCGGTGCGGACGCCTATATGCTGCACGTGATCCCCACGCCGGGCGTAGCGCATCAGACCGTGGAAGGCTGCTTCGATTGCGGCATCATGATCAGCGCGAGTCACAACCCGTTTTGCGATAACGGCATTAAGCTCGTCAATAGCGACGGTTTTAAGATGGACGAGGACGTACTGGAGCTCATCGAAGACTACATCGATGGCAAGAGCGAGGTACCGCTGGCCACGGGCAACCACATCGGCGCCACGGTGGACTATATGCAGGGCCGCAACCGCTACATCGCTTCGCTCATCGCCAGCGCGAACTTCTCGTTGCAGGGCGTCAAGATCGGTATCGACTGCGCCAACGGCTCGGCTTCCTCGGTGGCCAAGCCGGTGTTCGACGCGCTCGGTGCCGACGTGCGCGTGATCAACGCTGCGCCCGATGGCTTTAACATCAACGTCGACTGCGGCTCCACGCATATGGAGCGCCTGCAGCGCCACGTGGTGGAGCAGGGCCTGGACGTGGGCTTTGCCTATGACGGCGATGCCGACCGCTGCCTGGCCGTGGACGAGCGCGGCCGCGTGGTCGATGGCGACCAGATCCTGTACGTGTGCGGCGTGTACCTGAACAAGCACGGTCGCCTTTCGGGCGGTACCGTGGTGCCGACGATCGCCAGCAACTTTGGTCTGGTCAAGTCGCTGGAGCTTGCCGGACTGAGCGCCGTGACCAGCGGCGTGGGCGACCGTCACGTGTATGCCAAGATGCGCGAGGGCGGCTACAGCCTGGGCGGCGAGCAGACGGGCCATACGATCTTTGGCGATATCGAGCGCACGGGCGACGGCATTATGACCTCGCTGCGCGTGATGGAAGTGATTCGTGCCGAGCGCGAGACGCTCTCGCAGCTCACGGCTCCGTGCAAGCTGCTGCCGCAGGCGCAGGTTGCCGTGCGCGTAGCGGATAAGGACGCCGCGCTCGAGAACATGGGCGTGCAGAACGCCATCGCCGAGGCCGAGACTGCGCTGGCAGGCGAGGGCCGCGTGCTCGTGCGCAAGAGCGGAACCGAGTCGGTTATCCGCGTGCTGGCCGAGGCGCCCGACCAAGCATCCGCCGATGCCGCCATGAAGCGCATCGCCAACGCACTCGAGGCTCTGTAGTTACGCGGTTTTACCAAACCGCGTAACTGCTCGACGCTGCAAACGCCCCTAAGCGGCAATCTGACGTTCAATTTCAAGGGCGCGACCAGAAGGTCAGCGCCCTTTCATTTCACGTCACCTTGCTCGCTTAGGGTCGTTTTCGCTGACGTTGCCAAGACATTGGCGTCAACATAGTTGGCGTTGGCGATGGCGTGCTGGTCAATCCTTACAGCTCGTACAGCGTGGTGAACTTGTCCTGCAGGTAGCTGCAGTAGTAGCGGGCGTCAAAGGCCATGCCGCAGGCGCCCTTGATGAGTTCCGGCGCGTCTTTGGCGCGGCCCCACTGCCAAATGTGCTCGCCCAGCCAGGCGCGGACGGGTGTCAGATCGCCGCTCGCACAGGCGCCGTTGAGGTCGACACCGTCGCGGCACATGGCCGGCACAAACATGGCGTCGTAGGCGCTGCCCAGCGCATAGGTGGGGAAGTAGCCAAACGAACCGCCGCTCCAATGCGTATCCTGCAGGCAGCCGTGCGTGTCGTCGGGAACTGGAATGCCCAGGTACTCGTCCATAAAGCGATTCCAAAGCACGGGGATGTCCTTGGCCGTGGCTTCGCCGGCAAACAGCATACGCTCAATCTGGTAACGCACCATAATATGCAGCGGATAGGTGAGCTCGTCGGCCTCGGTGCGGATCAACGACGGCTGCGCGATGTTCACGGCGCGGTAGAGCGTGTCTTCGTCGACGTCGCCGTAGACCTCGGGCGCGTGACGACGCAGCACCTCGAGCAGCGGTCCCATAAAGGCGCGGCTGCGACCAACGGTGTTCTCAAAGAAGCGGCTCTGGCTCTCGTGGATGCCCATGGAGGTGCCGCCCTCCAAGCACGTGCGCGCATAGGCGGGATTGACGCCCAGCTCGTACATGGTGTGCCCGGCCTCGTGGATGATGCTGTAGACGTTGGAGATGCAGTCGTCCTCGTAGATGTGCGTCGCGATGCGCGCATCACCCACGGCAAAGCCCTCGCTAAACGGATGCTCGGTAAAGGCAAGCGTGGTGTCGTCCAGGTCCAGGCCGACAAGCTTCATAAGGTCGAAGCTCATGGCGCGCTGGGCAGCCTCGGGCACGTGGGCGTGCAAAAAGTCGGCAGCCGGCTGCTGGCCGCGCTCGCCGATGGCGTGCACGAGCGGCACGACCGTGGCCTTGACCTCATCGCAAAACGCATCGAAGCTCTTGGCGGAAAGGCCGCGCTCGTACTGGTCGAGCCAAACGTCGTATGGATCGCGCTTGGGGTCCATGAGCTCGGCCTGATGCTTAAGTTGGGCGACGATTCTATCCACATAGGTCTCAAAGCTCGCCCAGTCGTTGGCTGCCTTGGCCTTGTGCCACACGGCGTCCGCCTCGCAGGTGAGCCTGGTCCAGGCCTCGGCTTCTTCGGTGGGGATGGCACTGGCCTCACGTTGATCGCGGCCGAGCACACGGATCTCGTCGAGCAGCTGAGGGTCGTCGATTTTGCCGCCGGCGACGGTCTCGCGCGCCAGCGAGCGCACGAGCTCAACGGACTTCTCGCTGGTCAGCAGCTTGTGATGCTCGCCGGCAAGCGTGCCCATGGCGTCGGCACGCGCTGCTGCGCCGTTGGCAGGAGCAATCGTCGCTCCATCGAACTCGGCAATCTTGAGCAGGTACTCGCGAGTCCACAGCTTGCCTTCGAGCTTGCGGAGCTTCTTGATGCTCTTGCCCGCCTTGGCCTTCTTATCGAGTTTCTTTCCCATACCTATATCCTTGATCTCGCAGGTCGAGCGCCACGGGTGGGCGCGCGGCCAGTTTGCACAGCTACCTGCCTTGTACCCAGCACGAACAAAACGGAACGCGGCGATACGCCCACACAATGTGGTATCCTGTAGCCCAATGCGTTGACGGAGAGGGTTTTGCCCGCCGCGTCGCCGGCAAGAGAGGGAAGGTCATGGGCTGCAAGCCTTCCTGCGGTGGCAAGGGCCAAGCGTTCACTCCCGAGCAGCGACCTCAACGGGCGCGCGGCTAGCGGCGGCGAAGCCCCAGTAGGGAAGCCGTGAGCCTCGCGATAAGGGGCGCAGAGTGGGCACGGCGGGCCAGACATCCGCCGGGTCAAACAAGGTGGTACCGCGGAATTCAACCGTCCTTGGGCAATGCACACGCCCGAGGACGGTTTTTTATTACCGAACCGGGCCGCGTTTTCACAACGCCAGACGGCGGCAGCCGCCTCGGCAAACGGAGAGCGCGAGAGACGAAAGGGAAGACATGAGTCTGATTGATGATCTGGTCAAACTCGAGGAAGAGGCCAAGGAGCTCGTCGCAGGCGCCGACGACGCAGCCAAGCTCGAGGCTGCGCGCGTTGAGCTGCTCGGCCGCAAGGGGCGCATCACCGGCCTGATGCGCATGATGGGCAAGCTCGCCCCCGAGGATCGTCCCGTGATGGGTAAGCGCGCCAACGAGATGCGCCAGCTGATCGAGGGCATGCTCGACGAGCGCAACACCGAGATGAAGGCCGCCGCCCTCAAGCACGCGCTCGAGCACGACGCCGTCGACATCACGCTGCCGGGCATCCGTCCGCAGATCGGTCACCAGCACCTGATCAAGCAGATCATCGAGGAGGCCGAGGACATCTTCTGCGGCATTGGCTATACCGTCGAGTCTGGCCCCATGGTCGATACCTCCTACTACAACTTCACCGCGCTCAACGCCCCCATGGATCACCCGAGCCGCTCGGCCCGCGATACCTTTTACGTGGTCGACAATAACCCCGGCAGCGTCGCGCACCCCGAGGCCCACGCCCACGGCGAGTCCGACGTGCTGCTGCGCACCCAGACCTCGGGCGTGCAGATCCACACCATGGAGTCGCAGAAGCCGCCCATCTACATGATCTGCCCGGGCACCGTCTACCGTCCCGACACGGCCGACGCCTGCCACCTGCCGCAGTTCAACCAGATCGAGGGCCTGGTCGTCGACGAGGGCATCACCTTTGGCGATCTTAAGGGCACGCTCGACTACTTTGTTAAGTGCATGTTTGGCGAGGACCGCAAGACGCGCTATCGCCCGCACTTCTTCCCCTTCACCGAGCCCAGCTGCGAGGTGGACGTGAGCTGCCACGTGTGCGGCGGCAAGGGCTGCAACTTCTGCAAGCACAGCGGCTGGATCGAGATCCTAGGCTGCGGCATGGTCGACCCCAACGTCCTGATCAACTGCGGCATCGACCCCGAGAAGTACACCGGCTTCGCCTTTGGCATTGGCGCCGAGCGCGTCGCGGCCCTGCGCTACGACCTGCCGGACCTCAGAACGCTCATGACGGGCGATATGCGCTTCCTGAACCAATTTTAGGCTTGCCCAGGCACCCCATCTTGGCGTTCAAACCGTCGCTCGCGTACCTTTAGTACGCGTCGCTCCTCTTTCACGCCAACCTGGGGCACCTGGACAACCCTAAGGCGAACGTCTTCATTTGATATTTCCTCCCTATGCGGAGATTAAGAACTAGGAGAGCTACATGCGCGTTTCTTACGACTGGCTCAAGACCATGATCGATATTCCGGAGGATCCCAAGACCCTTTCGGACGAATATATCCGTACCGGCACCGAGGTCGAGGCGATCGACACCGTGGGCGAGTCCTTCGACCACGTGGTGACCGCCAAGGTGCTCACCAAGACCCCGCACCCCGATAGCGACCACATGTATGTGTGCTCGGTCGACGTGGGTGACAAGAACCTCGATGCCGACGGCAATCCCGCTCCACTGCAGATCGTCTGCGGCGCGCAGAACTTCGAGGCCGGCGACCACATCGTCACGGCCATGATCGGCGCAGTTCTGCCCGGCGACGTCAAGATCAAGAAGAGCAAGCTTCGCGGCGTCGTGTCCATGGGCATGAACTGTTCCGCACGCGAGCTCGGCCTGGGCGGCGACCACTCCGGCATTATGATCCTGCCCGAGGATACGCCCTGCGGCATGCCGTTTGCCGAGTATGTGGGCTCGAGCGACACCGTGCTCGACTGCGAGATCACGCCCAACCGCCCCGACTGCCTGTCCATGATTGGCATGGCCCGCGAGACCGGTGCCATCTTCGACCGCGATTTCCACGTTGAGCTGCCCGTCATCAAGGCGGAGACCGGCCGCGCGACCGACGACGAGCTTTCGGTCGAGATTGCCGACGAGGGCCTGTGCGACCGCTATGTCGCCCGCATCGTGCGCAACGTGAAGGTCGGCCCGTCGCCCGACTGGATGGTCAAGCGCCTTAACGCCCTGGGCGTGCGCCCGCACAACAACATCGTCGACATCACCAACTACGTGATGATGCTCACCGGTCAGCCGCTGCACGCCTTTGACCTGGACACCTTTGCCGAGCGCGATGGCCACCGTCGCGTGGTGGTTCGCGCCGCCCAGCAGGATGAGAAATTCACGACGCTCGATGGCGAAGAGCGCGTGCTCGACGCCGGCATGGGCCTCATCACCGACGGCGAGCGCCCCGTGGCGCTGGCCGGCGTTATGGGCGGCATGGATTCCGAGATCGAGGACGACACCGTCGACGTGATGGTCGAGAGTGCCTGCTTCAATGCCGGTCGCACCTCGCACACCAGCCGCGATCTGTCGCTGATCTCCGACGCCTCCATTCGCTTTGAGCGCCAGGTCGATGAGACCGGCTGCGTGGATGTCGCCAACGTTACCTGCGCGCTCATCGAGGAGATTGCCGGCGGCGAGGTTGCTCCCGGTTATGTCGACGTTTTCCCCGCGCCCAAGACCATCGACAGCATTAAGCTGCGCCTGGCCCGCGTGCACGCCATCTGCGGTGCCGATATCGAGCCCAACTTTATCGAGCGTTCGCTCACCCGTCTGGGCTGCACCGTCGAGCGCGACGGCGAGGACTTCATGGTCACGCCGCCGAGCTTCCGTCCCGACCTGCCGCGTGAGATCGACCTGATCGAGGAGGTCCTGCGCCTGTGGGGCATGGGCCGCGTGACGGCGACCATCCCGGCTGCCAAGAACCACATCGGCGGCCTGACCCGTGAGCAAAAGCTCACCCGCAAGGTCGGCGAGATCCTGCGCGCCTGCGGCCTTAATGAGACCACGACCTTTGGCTTTGCCGCCCCGGGCGACCTGGAGAAGATCGGCATGTCCACCGAAGGCCGCGGTTGCCCCGTGGTGCTCATGAACCCGCTGGTAGCCGAGCAGACCGAGATGCGCCGCTCGCTGTTGCCAGGCCTGCTGCAGTCCGTTGCCTATAACGAGGCCCACGGCACGCCCAACGTGCACCTGTACGAGGTCGGCAGCCTGTTCCACGGTCGCGAGAACGCCAGCCTGCCCAAGGAGACCAAGTCCGTGGCGGGTGTGCTCTCGGGCCAGTGGAGCGAGCAGTCCTGGAACATGAAGTACCGTAAGCTGCGCTTCTTCTTTGGCAAGGGCATTGTCGAGGAGCTGCTCGCCCAGCTGCGCATCGAGAAGGTTCGCTTCCGTCCCGTCGAGGGCGAGGGCTACGCTTTCTTGCAGCCGGGTCGTGCGGCCGAGGTTCTGTCCGGCGGAACCGTGCTGGGCTGGGTCGGCGAGATTCACCCCGAGGCGCGCGAGGCGATGGACATCGATGAGGTCGTCGTTGCCTTTGAGCTCGACTTGGACAAGCTGATCAAGGGCGCCCGCAGCCAGGAGAACTATCGCGAGTTCTCGCAGTACCCGGCTGTTGAGCACGATCTTGCCATTGTGGTCGACAACGCCGTGACTTGCGAGGACCTTGAGCGTCGCATCACCAGCGCCGGCGGCAAGCTGCTCGAGGGCGTGCGCCTGTTCGATGTCTACCGCGATCCGGTCCGCATCGGCAAGGGCAAGAAGTCCATGGCCTTCGCGCTCACGTATCGCTCGGACGACCACACGCTTACCAGCGAAGAGGTCGAGAAGGCGCACCAGAAGATCGTCACCAAGGTGTGCAAGGGCGTAAACGGCGAGGTCCGCGGCTAGGGCTTGCGATGGGTATAGGTCAGCGGTGGCTGCTGCCGATCCTGCGTGACTGCTATGCTCGGTATAACGCATCGCTGAGCCTGCATATATGACACGCGCATTACATAACGGCGTGCTGCTTTTGTGGCGGCGCGCCGTTTTGCTATCATAGCCTGCGGCGTGTTACGAATCATCTAGCTCGTAACACTGATGAAATGGTTCAAGCGGCGCTGCAATCCCATGTGCCGGCAACCGGGAGGCGTATATGCACATTCCAGATAACTACCTGTCCCCGCAGACCGATGCCGTTATGGCGGTGGCGATGGTGCCCGTATGGGTTCACTGCATCAAAAAGGTGCGCGCCACGCTCGATCGCGAGCATATGGCGTTCCTGGGCATCTGCGCCGCATTCTCCTTCTTGCTCATGATGTTCAACGTTCCGCTGCCCGGCGGTACCACTGGTCACGCCGTCGGCGGCGCACTCATCGCGCTGCTGCTGGGCCCCGAGGCCGCGGCTATCGCTGTCTCGGTCGCTCTGGCGCTGCAGGCGCTGCTGTTTGGCGACGGCGGCGTTCTGTCGTTTGGCGCCAACTGCTTTAACATGGCCTTTGTGCTGCCGTTTACCGCTGCTATCGTGTTCCGTGCGCTCAACAGCCGTCTGCACGACAAGAGCTGGGGCACCTCGGTTTCTGCCATCGTGAGCGGTTGGGTCGGCCTGTGCCTGGCGGCCCTGTGCGCGGCAATCGAGTTTGGTATTCAGCCGATGCTCTTCACCAACGCTTCGGGCGCCCCTCTGTACTGCCCCTTCCCGCTGTCCGTGGCTATTCCGGCCATGTTGGTCCCGCATATGCTGGTTGCCGGCGTGATCGAGGGCGTGGCGACGGCCGCCATCTATGGTTTCATTAAGAAGACGGCGCCGAGCGTTATCGTCGGGCCCGAGGCCGTCGATGGCCAGTTTGCTGCCGAGGGCGCTGCCGCCAAGAAGACCTCGCTGGTCCCCACGCTCATCCTGGTCGCCGTGCTTGTCGTGGCTACGCCGCTCGGCTTGCTTGCCACCGGTGACGCCTGGGGTGAGTGGGACGCCGAGGGCGCCGCGATCGCCGTTCAGGAGGCTGGTGACGACAGTCTGCAGGCTTCGGTCGGTCTCGACACTCCGACCTTTGCCGATGCCCTGCCCACGGGCGATTATCTGCAGGCCTATTCCGAGGAGCAGGGCCTTGGCTTTGCCGGCCAGGCCGCGATGTATATTCTTTCGGGCGTGATTGGCGTGGCGGTGCTCACCATCGCATTCCGCCTGGTCTCGCTGACGGTCAAGGAAAGCGGTGCTCATGGCAATAGCCGAGCTGCCTAGTTGGCTTGCGGCCGAGGAGCGATACGAGCCCGCGGGGGCTCGGCATCGTGTGATGCAAAAGAACGTCCTGCACCTGGCGAGCCTGCTTGAGCGGGTTCGCCTGGGTGGAGGCGCGAACAAGGGCGGGTCGATGGTCGACCGCGCCCTTTCTTGCGTTTCGGCTCCGGTGCGCCTGTTAGGGATGTTCGTTTGCGTCCTGTGCGTGTGTCTGACGCAAAGCCCGCTGTACCTGATGTTGATGGCGGCGATCGCGTTGGTGCTGGTCGCGGTGCGCCCCGTACGCGGGCTGCGCGCTACCTTTGTGCCGGCGTTGGCTGCCGCGGGGTTTGCCGTGGTTCTGGCGCTGCCTGCCCTGCTGCTGGGTGCTTCTGCCTCGGGCGCCATGCTCAAGATTGCACTCAAGACGTTCATTAACGTGTCGCTGGTGCTGGGTGTTTCGTGGACGCTCACCTGGAGCCGCATGTCGGCGGCGCTTAAGATGCTGCACCTGCCCGACGAGGTCATCTTTACTTTCGATATGGCGCTCAAGCATATCGAGGTGCTGGGACGCACAGCACACGATCTGTGCGAATCGGTCATGCTGCGCAGCGTCGGTTCCGCGCCTGCGGGTTTTTCGCGCACCGACTCGCTGGCGGGTATCATGGGCATGACGTTTATCAAGGCGATGGAGTGCAGCCGCGCGATGGACGAGGCTATGCTTTGCCGCGGCTTTGCCGGCGTGTACCCGGCGCCTGCACGCGCCGGGTTTGGCTGGCGCGATGCGGTCTATGCGGCCGGCGTGGTTCTGCTCGCCGTGTTGTGCGCGGTGCTGTAGCGCGGGCGGCCGAGCCGTCGATGTGGATAGGGAAGGGCGACGTTTTGGCAAACGATACGAATGGCGTGATGGGCGCGAGCGGTGCTACTGGCGCCAAGAGCGTGCCGCTCATCGAGTTTCGCGACGTGGTGTTCTCCTATGCGGGGCATACGGTTGTCGATGGTGTGTCGCTGCAGGTCGATCGTGGTGAACTCGTTGCCCTACTCGGTCCCAACGGCTGCGGTAAGACGACGATTATGCGCCTTATCAACGGTCTTGAACTAGCGGACGCGGGTGCGTACCTGTTTGACGGGCACGTGATCGATGCAGCATATCTCAAGGATTCCGCGGCCGCTCAGCGTTTTCATCAGCGCGTAGGTTTTGTGTTTCAAAATGCCGACGCCCAGCTGTTCTGCGCTACGGTGGGCGAGGAAGTTGCTTTTGGTCCCGCGCAGATGGGGCTGCCGGCAGACGAGCTCGAGCGCCGCGTGCGCGATGCCATGGAGCTGTTCCAGGTTGCCGATCTGGTCGATGCCTCGCCCTATCAGCTTTCGGGCGGGCAAAAGAAGCGCGTTGCGCTGGCTGCGGTCGTGTCGATGAACCCCGATATCCTAGTGCTCGATGAGCCCACCAACGGGCTCGATGAGGACTCGTGCGACATCGTAGTCAACTTTTTGCTGACCTACGTTGCTGCCGGTAAGACGGTTTTGATGAGTACGCACCATCAAGATTTGGTGCGACGCCTGGGTGCCCGCGCCATCTATATCGATCGATATCACCATGTGGTCGAGGTGCCGGTGTCGTCGTATGGAACCGAGAGCGGCGCTGCGGAATAGTTGCTGCGTAGAGCGTGCGTAGCGGCCCGCGCGGCTTTGCCGTGATGGTATAGTTATCCAGGTTTTATGGGGGTGGCTATGCCAAGTTGGAACATTCATATCGCTCAAACGGAGCGTTTGCTGGAGCGCACCGGCGCGCTTGCCAATAGCGTGCACGACCGCAATGCCTTTTTGTTTGGCTGCGTGGTTCCGGATATCTTCGTGGGCTATATGGTCCCTGGTATCGCTGATCCCATTCCGTATCGCATTACACACTTTGCAAACCCCGAGCCTATCCCTAAGCCGCGCGAGCACGAGTTCTGGGATACCTATGTGGCGCCGCTGCTTAAAGGCGCACCCGCGGGCGAACCTGCTGAGGCTACCTCGATTGTCGAGGAGCGCGAGCGACTGAACCGCGTGCACTATCCTCAGCGCTACAGGGATGCCGAGCCGGTTGTCGGTCCCGGCGCCTGTGAGTTCTCGCTTGCGTCCGAAGATGTGGCGCAGTCGCTGCTCGATTTAACGCTGGGCGTCTGGTCGCATCTGGTGGCCGACACGGTATGGAACACGCGTGTGAACCAGTATCTGGAAGCGCACGGCGGCAAGCCGTGCGAGGAATTCCGCATTAAAAAGCAAGGCGACTTTGACTGGTTTGGCAAGACGCTGGGCATCGTTTCCATTCCGCGTGCGACCGATCGCCTCTATACCGCTGCGACGCGTTTTGGGCAGTATCCCATCCATAAAGAATATGTGCTCAAGACTATCGGCGTCATGCACGAGATTGTACGCGAAAACCCCGGCGAGCCCGATCATCCGCCATACCGCCTACTGACCGAGGAATTCTTCGACGCAACGTTTACCGAGGTCATCGAGCTGACCGAGGCGGGATTTGCGGCTCGCGCTGCCGCTTCTGACGTTCCCGCAGTCCCTCTGATCACTAGCTGCTAGCCGGCCGGCTTGACGGTGAACAGTTCATTCCAATTGACCAACAGTTCCCGTCGCAGGGCATCTTCGGTGGTACGCTCGGCATCGGAAAGGTTCGCGACTGAACACAAATCGATGAAGCGGCATACGAAGAAGGTTTAAAAAAGGGCCCGGAAGGCAAAGCCTTCCGGGCCCTTTGCAATGCAAATCTGCTTGCAAGTGCGATTTAGCGCACCTGAGCGACGTAAGCGACGTTGGTCGAGGAGACCTTGTCCTCGAGCTGGACGCTCATGCGGGGATCGCCGGCGGTAGCGACGGTCAAATCGCCAGTCTCGACGTAACCGAGCTCCTTAGCGGTCTCGATCGCCTTGACGATCGTGCCGTTGACGGTGCCCTGGGTAATCTCGGCCTGGTGCGGGATAACGCCCCAGTACATGATCATCTGCTGGACGGCCCACTCGTGACGGGAGAACGCGCAGATCGGCATGTTGGGACGGAAGTGCGAGATCAGGCGAGCGGTACGACCGGTGGTCGTCGGCACGGTGATGCACTTGGCGCCAACGGTGGTGGCCATGTTCACAGCGGACATACCCACAACGTTGTTGACAACGCGGGTGCCGTGAGCATCGGCCGGAACCTCGAGCGGAGCGTGGGCCGGGAGGTACTTCTCGGTCTCGAGAGCAATGCTGGCCTGCATCTTAACGGCCTCGACCGGGTACTTACCGGCAGCGGACTCGCCAGAGAGCATGACGGCGTCGGTGCCGTCGTAGATGGCGTTAGCAACGTCGGCAACCTCGGCGCGCGTCGGGCGCGGGTTCTGCTGCATGGAGTCGAGCATCTGCGTAGCGGTGATAACGGGCTTGTAGGCCGCGTTGCACTTGGCGATGATCTCCTTCTGGATATGCGGAACGAGCTCGGGCTTGATCTCGATGCCCAGGTCGCCACGGGCGACCATGATGCCGTCGGAAGCCTCGAGGATCTCGTCGAAGTTCTCGACGCCCAGGGCGCACTCGATCTTCGGGAAGATCGTCACGTGCTCGCCACCGTTCTCGCGGCAAAGCTCGCGGATGCCGCGGACGGACTCGCCGTCACGGATGAAGGAAGCGGCGATGTAGTCGATGTTCTCGGTCAGGCCAAAGAGGATGTCCTGACGATCGCGCTCGGTGATGGCGGGCAGCGAGATGTTGACGTTGGGCATGTTGACGCCCTTGCGCTCGCCAATCAGGCCGTCGTTCTTAACGACGCAGGTCATGTCCTGGCCGCTGACGGACTCGACCTCGAGGGCAACCAGGCCGTCATCGATCAGGATGAGGGAGCCCTTCTCGACCTCGGAAGGCAGAGCCAGGTAGTCGAGGGAGATGTGCTCAGCGGTGCCGTGGAAATCCTCGGACGTGGGCTGAGCGGTGACGACGATCTTATCGCCGGTCTTGACGGCAACCTTCTTGCCGTCGACCAGAAGGCCGGTGCGGACCTCGGGGCCCTTGGTGTCGAGCAGGATGCCGACAGGCAGACCGAGCTCCTTGGAAATACGGCGGACGCGCTCGATGCGACCGTGGTGCTCGTCGTAGGAGCCGTGCGAGAAGTTAAAACGGGCGACGTTCATGCCCGCCTTGATCATCTCGCGGATGGTCTCGTCGCTATCGCAGGCGGGACCCATGGTGCATACAATCTTAGTGCGCTTGTACATTCAGACCTCCATCTGACATCGTCTTGCGCTGATAGATAAACCATAAGAAATAAAACCGAGATGATTATAACGAAATGCCGACCGAATACCCCAAAAAATCGACCGTATGCCGAAATGGAAGTTCATTTTTTGCGGGAAAAACGGTATATGAAAAATCTTTACCAACCACTCCAACCGCTGCTATCTGGGAGATATGTCAGTTTGGCGATGTGCCGAAGAAAAAACGTTTTACCAATGTTGAGCATCACACGGTCTGCACCGTTGCGTGCGGACCATATTTCCAAACCGATTGTTTTGGCTAGACGCGTCGCTTTGGGGTACCATAGCTCCACTATCAACTGCCGCTCAGCACGGCAGCCTTGATGAGCCCTTGCCCTTCTCCTGGGAATTATGATCGGGCATCAATCTGCTGAGTGGCCCGAATCCCAGGAGGGGACTCTATATGCAAAAGGAATACCTGTCCGCCGCGGCGGAGGTGCTCAGCGACCAAGGTGTCGATGAGAACCTCGGCCTGAGCAACGACGAGGCGTCGTCGCGCCTCGCCAAGACAGGCCCTAACAAGCTCGAGGAAGCTGAGAAGACGCCGCTGTGGAAGCGTTTCTTTGAACAGATGGCTGACCCTATGGTCATCATGCTGATCGTTGCCGCCGTCATCAGTGCGCTCACGGGCATGGTCAAGGGCGAGCCCGACTTTGCCGATGTTGCCATCATCATGTTCGTCGTTATCGTCAACTCGGTGCTGGGCGTGGTCCAGGAAGCCAAGAGCGAGGAGGCCCTCGAGGCCCTGCAGGAGATGAGTGCGGCGCAGTCCAAGGTGCTGCGCGACGGCAAGCTCGTGCACCTGCCGAGCGCCGAGCTCGTGCCCGGCGACGTGATCATGCTCGAGGCGGGCGACTCCGTCCCGGCCGACTGCCGCGTGCTCGAGAGCGCCACGATGAAGATCGAAGAGGCCGCGCTCACCGGCGAGTCCGTGCCCGTAGAGAAGCACGCCAACGTGATCGAGCTCGCTGCGGGCACCGATGACGTGCCGCTCGGCGACCGTAAGAACATGTGCTATATGGGCTCCACCGTCGTGTACGGCCGTGGTCGCGCCGTCGTGGTCGGCACCGGCATGAACACCGAGATGGGCAAGATCGCCGGCGCCCTGGCCGAGGCCAAGGAAGAGCTCACGCCGTTGCAAGTGAAGCTCGCCGAGCTCAGCCGCATCCTTACCATTATGGTTATCGTCATCTGCGTCGTCATCTTTGGCGTTGATATCATCCGCCACGGCGTGGGCAACGTTCTTACCGACCCGACCGCCCTGCTCGATACCTTTATGGTCGCCGTCTCGCTCGCCGTCGCTGCCATCCCCGAGGGCCTGGTCGCCGTCGTGACCATCGTGCTATCGCTTGGCGTGACCAAGATGGCTAAGCGCCAGGCAATCATCCGCAAGCTCTCTGCCGTCGAGACTCTCGGCTGCACGCAGACCATCTGCTCCGACAAGACCGGTACCCTTACCCAAAACAAGATGACCGTCGTCAAGCACGAGCTCGCTGCGCCCAAGGAGAAGTTCCTGGCCGGCATGGCGCTGTGCTCCGATGCTCAGTGGGACGAGGAGCTGGGCGAGGCCGTGGGCGAGCCGACTGAGTGCGCGCTCGTCAACGACGCTGGCAAGGCGGGCCTCACTGGCCTGACTGCCGAGCATCCGCGCGTGGGCGAGGCCCCGTTTGACTCGGGCCGCAAGATGATGTCCGTGGTCGTCGAGACCCTGGATGGCGAGTACGAGCAGTACACCAAGGGTGCGCCCGACGTGGTGATCGGCCTGTGCACCCATATCTACGAGGGCGATAAGGTCGTCCCCCTGACCGAGGAGCGCCGCGCCGAGCTCGTGGCGGCCAACAAGGCCATGGCCGACGAGGCCCTGCGCGTACTGGCGCTGGCAAGCCGCACCTACACCGAGGTTCCCGACGACTGCAGCCCCGCTGCGCTCGAGCATGACCTGGTCTTCTGTGGCCTGTCCGGCATGATCGACCCGGTCCGTCCCGAGGTGGCCGACGCTATCCACGAGGCGCACGACGCCGGTATCCGCACCGTCATGATCACGGGCGACCACATCGACACCGCCGTGGCCATCGCCAAGCAGCTGGGCATCGTCGCCGATCGCAGCCAGGCCATCACCGGTGCCGACCTCGATCGCATGAGCGACGAGGAACTCGACGCGCACATCGAGGACTACGGCGTGTACGCCCGCGTCCAGCCCGAGCACAAGACACGCATCGTCGAGGCTTGGAAGTCGCGCGACCAGATCGTCGCCATGACGGGCGACGGCGTCAACGACGCCCCGTCCATCAAGCGTGCCGACATCGGCGTGGGCATGGGCATCACCGGTACCGACGTCACCAAGAACGTCGCCGACATGGTACTTGCCGATGACAACTTCGCTACCATCATCGGCGCCTGCGAAGAGGGTCGTCGCATCTACGACAACATCCGCAAGGTCATCCAGTTCCTGCTTTCGGCCAACCTTGCCGAGGTGTTCTCGGTGTTTATCGCCACGCTCATCGGCTTTACCATCTTCCAGCCGGTGCAGCTGCTGTGGGTGAACCTGGTCACCGACTGCTTCCCCGCGCTTGCGCTGGGCATGGAGGATGCCGAGGGCGACATCATGAAGCGCAAGCCGCGCAACGCCAAGGACGGTGTCTTTGCCGGACATATGGGTCTGGACTGCGTGGTCCAGGGCCTAATCATCACCGCGCTGGTGCTGGCGAGCTTCTTTGTGGGCGTGTACTTTGACATGGGCTACATCCACATCGCCGATATGATCGCCGGCAATGCCGACGAGGAAGGCGTGATGATGGCGTTCATCACGCTCAACATGGTCGAGATTTTCCACTGCTTCAATATGCGCAGCCGTCGTGCGTCGCTGTTCACCATGAAGAAGCAGAACAAGTGGCTGTGGGCTTCCGCCGCGCTGGCACTGGTGCTGACGGTGATCGTGACCGTGCAGCCGACGCTTGCCGAGATGTTCTTTGGCCCCGTGACGCTTGAGCTCAAGGGCGTTGTCGCTGCCCTGGGCCTGGCCTTCCTGATCATCCCGCTGATGGAGATCTACAAGGCGATCATGCGCGCGGTCGAGAAGGAGTAGGTCGAAAGGCCATCCTTCCCACCGGCCCGACCGCCTGCGGGGTTTCTTCCTCGCTGGTCCTCGCGCTTCGCGCTGCGGGATCGCTCGGAAGAAACCCCTCCCGGCGGGCGGGCCTTCGGATAACCTCTCGGGACCATTGGCTGAGGGAAAGTGTGTGAGTCGGTCGAGCATTTGCTCGACCGACTCTTTTTTGTGGGAAAATACCTGCTCAGTTGTGATTTTTGGTGCTGGGAGGCGTTTGTGGCTAAGGCTAAGGCTAAGGCGAAGAAAAAGACGATGGGGGCGCGGGCTAAGCGTGATCGTCGTCGGAAGCTCGCGACCGAACCCCCTGCATCTGCTGAGGAGTTGCTGGCGAGTGTACCGGGGCTTGACGCGCTGCGGGACGTTCCGGCGTTTGATGACCTGCCGATCGATGAAGCTCAGCAGACTGCCTTTGATGATTTCTGCGCACATGCCGAGGAGCCCGAGCAGATGCAGCTTGGTGCCGTGGTGCGCTTGGATCGCGGGTTTCCACTGGTGGCGACCGCCGACGATACCTTTCGCGCCGAGCATGCCGTGGGATTTGCCAAGTCGCGCGGTGGGGACGAGGTCCTGCTGCCTGCCGTGGGCGATCGTGTGGCGGTGCGCCGCGCTCCCGGGCACGATATGGGCGTGATTGAGTGCGTGCTGCCGCGCCGTACGAGCTTTGAGCGTTGGCGCGGCCGTGCCCGCGGAGAGCGCCAGGTGCTCTGCTCCAACGTGGATAGCGTGCTAATCGTGCAGGCGCTCGGTGCCGGCGAGGTGCTGCTCGACCGCGTGGCGCGCTCGCTGGTGTTGGCGCTCGACTGCGATGCCGAACCGGTGGTGGTACTCACCAAAGCTGACCGCTGCGATGCCGGGGAGCTCGAGCGCGATCTGGATCGCGTGCGCCGCCTGGTGGGTCCGGACGTGCGCGTGATCGTGACGTCCTCTGCCGAGGGCCGCGGCCTGGACGAGGTCCGTGCCTGCGTGCCTGTCGGGAGCTGCGCCATGATTCTGGGCGAGTCGGGTGCCGGCAAGTCGACGCTGCTCAATGCACTGCTGGGCCACGATACGTTGGCGACCGGCGGTGTGCGCGAACGCGACGACCAGGGCCGTCACACTACCGTCGCGCGCGTGATGGTGGCGCTGCCGGGCGACGCCGGCGTGATCGCCGATGCCCCGGGTCTGCGCAGCCTACCGCTCGTGGGTCACGAGCGGGGGCTGGCCCGCGCCTTCCCCGAGATTGTCGAGGCATCGCGCGCGTGCCGGTTTGGCGATTGCACGCATACCCATGAGCCGGGTTGCGCCGTTCGCGAGGCCGAGGACGCCGGGCAGATTGACAGCCTGCGTCTGGAAACGTTCCAAAACCTGGCGTCATCCATGCGCGTGAGCGCTCAAATGCTCGATCCCGATGTCCATCTGTAATTGATTTTTCCTATGACAGCCGTCTCCCAACTGTTCGGGAGACGGCTTTTTTGCTGCGGAAAAGCCTCGAAACATGCAGTTTGCTGACGTGCTGACCAAAACCTTGCCACGAGCTTGACGGGCAGGTCAGCTTTTGGTCAGCGATTGGTTTGACATCGAAAACCAAGATCGCGATTGCGCCGCTTTGCACTCTGACCGCTCAGACAATGGTGGTACGGGCATTCGCCCGGCACTGCCATGAGAGGAGCGGCCGTGAACAAGAGCAAGCGCATCGCCATCAGTCTGGTCGCGGGCGTGCTCGCTGCGCTGCTCTGCATGGCTTACGGCTCGTCGATCCGCTCACGAGCCGAACAGGTCCAGGCTGAGACCTTGGCCAAGTACGGTGGCGATCGCGTCGAGGTATGCGTCGCGGCGCGCGATATCGATGTGGGCGAGACCCTCGATGAGACCAATGTCATAACCCAGGAATGGCTGACGAGCCTGCTGCCGCGTGACGCGGCGACCGAGCTGCGCCAGGTGCGCGGCGACGTGACGACCTCGCGCATTCCCAAAAACGCCGTGATCTGCAATGTCTACACCAAGGCCGAGAGCCACAAGCTCGAGGTGCCTAAGGGCAAGGTCGCCGTTTCGGTGGCGGTCGATGCCGAGCACTCGGTCGGCGGTGCTGCGGGCGTGGGCAGCTACGTGGATGTGTATGTGCAAAAAGACGGCGTGACCGATCGGCTGTGCGGCGCGTACGTGATCGATACCAGCGAGGATTCCGGTGCCACGCGCGAGGGCAAGATCGAATGGGTGACGCTGGCGGCTGACCCCGAAGACGTCAAGGAACTGCTGGGAGCCTCGGGCAAGGGAACGGTCAGCTTGACGATTCCCGCCACGGCGCGCGGCAAAAAGAGCGGAGGCGACGAGTGATGAAGGCGATCTGGCTTGCGTGCTGCGCGTGCGGCGATTACGGACTGTTGCAGCGGGAAGTCGAGGGCCGTGATGTGGGTGCACAGGTGCTTCGTGTGGGTGACCTGGACGGGCTGGTTTCCATGGCGCGGGCGTTTCCGTCACGCCGCGGGGCTGCCATCATCGCGGCGTCTCTGTTTGATACCGAAGATGTGCGCAAGACTGTTGCGCGCCTGACGGCCGAAGGCCGCGTGAGCCGCGTGGTCGTGTTGATAGAAGCGCTCGATCCGTCGGATATCGAGGGGCTGTTTCGCGCGGGGGCGACCGAGGTCATCGCTGCACACAGTATATGCGGCAACGGGCGCGCGGGCGAGGGAGCGGTTGATTCCGATCGGCGCATGACGATTGAGCCCGATGCTTTTGTTGATAGGGAACCCGGGGCGCCTCGCGCTACAAGAGGCCCGCGTGTTGATGATTATGGAAAAGCGGAAGCCGAGCATGGTCGGCGCCCCCGGAACCCCCTTGTACACGATGACGCTGGAGGGCCGGCGCAGCATGCTGGCGATTCCCCGGCTGTAGATATGGGATACGTGCACGGCGTGAATCTGGCGGATGAACTCGATGAAGTTGAGGGCTTTGCCGGGTGCGGCGAGTTGTCGCTGATGCAGCATGAGCAGATTGTACAGAACGAGCCTGCCTCGCAGACCGAACAAGCTGCCATGCCGGCTTGGACGCAGCGTGTGGTTGCGGCGGGGGAGACGGGGACGCTGTCACCGACGCCCGCCCCGCCGCCTCCGATGCCGCCGGCAGACGCTGCCGCTTCGCCGCATCGAGCTCCGGTCATCTGCGCCATTTCGGGTTCGGGCGGTTGCGGCAAGTCGACGATCGTTGCCACCATGGCACACACATCGTCGCTGTTGGGCTTGCGTGCCGCCGTGCTCGACCTGGACCTGATGTTTGGAAACCTTTACGACTTGTTAGGCGTCGATGCTCCGCGCGATATGGCGGCACTTATCGAGCCGTCGGCGGCGGGCATGCTCACCGAGCCGGATATCGTAGCCGCTTCGATGCGCGTGGCGCCGGGCGTTACGCTCTGGGGTCCCGTCGCGGCGCCCGAGCAAGCCGAGCTCATGGCGCGTCCGGTGGAGCTACTGCTTGATGTTCTGCGTCGCGAATCCGACGTGGTCTTTATCGATACCTCGGTCTTTTGGGGCGACGCCGTGGCGGCTGCGGTGGCGGCGAGCGACCGTTGCCTGGTCGTTGGCGATGCGGCGGTGTCGTCCGCGACATCGGCGTCGCGCGTCATCGAACTGGCAAGTCGAGTAGGTGTGCCGCGCACGCGCATGAGCGCCGTGTTCAACCGGTTCGGTGCGCGCGGGGCAGACGAGGACGTCGCCATGCGCTTTGAGATTGCCTGTGCGTTGAGCTCCAAGATTCGTATCGCCGATGGCGGGCAGGATCTCGCCGCGCTCATGGCGTTTGGGCGCGCTGACGAGGCAGTGGGGCAGACCAGCGCTTTTGCGACTAGCGTGCGCGAGGCCACGCGCGAGATGCTCGTGGAACTGGGGTGCGCCGTCGGCCCTTGGAGCGATATGGTCGCCGACCGTGCAACGCGCACCGAACGCCCGCGTATCCGCCTTCCCTGGTCGCGCGAGGGTGATCAGCGATGAGCCTGCAAACAAGGATTAAGGCTGCCGGCGCTGCAGCGGCGGCAGCGCCTGTAGATGCGGGGCGTCGCCGCGCGGTGAAACGACGCACCAAGCGCGCCGTGATGGACCGCATGGGTTACGACGAAGTGGCGCGTATCAGCGCCTATATCGACCCGGCACTTGCCCGCTCGGAATTGCGTCCTGCGGTGGAGGCGGCGCTCAATGTTGAGGAGCCGACCGATCTCGCGACGCCCGAGCGCGAGACCATCATCGACGAGATTTTGGATGACGTGGTGGGCTTGGGGCCGTTGCAGCCGCTCATCGAGGACGACACCGTTACCGAGATCATGATCAACGGCTGCCGCTCGGCTTTCTTTGAACGCGGCGGCGTCTTGTACCCCATCGAGCATGCGTTTGAGGATGATGAGCAGATCCGTGTGCTTATCGACCGCATTATCTCGCCACTTGGCCGCCGTATCGACGAGCGCAGCCCCATCGTCAACGCCCGCCTCAAAACGGGCTATCGCGTCAACGCGGTGATTCCGCCTGTGGCGATTGACGGACCGATTCTCACCATCCGAAAGTTCTCGGACCGTATCTGCTCGCTGGACGAGCTCGTGGGGTTGGGATCGCTGCCGCTTTGGTATGCGCAGCTGCTGTCGTGTGCGGTGTCGCTGCGACAGGACCTGGCGGTTGCGGGGGGCACGGGATCTGGTAAGACCACCCTGCTTAACGCGTTGTCATGTGAGATTTCCACCGGCGAGCGCATCGTGACGATCGAGGACTCTGCCGAGCTCAAGTTTGCGCATCATCCGCACGTGGTGCGCCTAGAGGCGCGCGAGGCTTCAATTGAGGGCGAGGGCGCGGTGACGATCCGCGACCTGGTAACTAATGCCCTACGCATGCGCCCCGACCGCATCGTGGTGGGCGAGGTGCGCGGTGCCGAGTGCTGCGACATGTTGCAGGCCATGAACACGGGCCACGACGGGTCGCTCACCACACTTCATGCGGGTTCAGAACAGGAGACCGTGGTGCGTCTGACGTTGCTTGCACGTTATGGCATCGATCTGCCGAGCGAGCTCATCGAGGAGCAGATTGCCATGGCGCTCGACGGCATCGTGATGTCCGAGCGCCACGCCGATGGCAGGCGCTTCGTCTCCTCGTATTCGGGGGTGCGACGCGCCGCATCGGGCGGCGTAGAGCTCGAGCGCTATGTGACGTTCGATGCCGCCGAGCGCACCTGGACGCTTGACCGCGAGCCGCCGTTTATCGCAGAAGGCCTGCGGTCGGGGACGCTCACGCAAGAGGAGGTGGACGAATGGAGATCACTGTGCCCCTCGTCGTAGGGGGCTTGGCAGGGCTTTCTGTCGCGACGGCGTGCGGGGTGGAACCTCGTGTGCCGCAGGTACCGCCGGCGGAGCTGGCACGTCAGGCGCTCGAGACGGTGGCAGAGAAGCTGCCGCGTGAGCTGGTGGAAAACGATCTGCTGAAAAAGATCGCCCGTTCGTGGGCATCGCTGGCTCCGGCGCATCGCCTTGGCCTCGTGATCGAAGATGCTTCGGGACGTTTGGCGTTTCTGCTGCTATCGAGCGGTGTCTGCTGCGTTTTACTAACGATGGTGTCGTTATCGCCCCTCGGATTTGCCTTGGGACTTGTTGCTCCGTTTGCCGTTGGTGCCGCTCGGGATGGCTTTGAGAGCCGGCGCGAGCAACACGATGCAGAAGAGGCAATGCCCGAGGCGTTTACCGCACTTTCCATGTCGCTTGCCTCGGGACATTCGCTGGCCCAGGGCATGCGCTTTGTGGGCGCTCATGCGCAAGAGCCAGTGCATACCGAGTTTTTGCGGGTGGCGGCGGCGATCGATTGCGGCATCTCGGCGACCGACGCGCTCGATGACTTGCTCGTGCGTATCGACGCCCCCGGTCTTTCGCTTGTGACCTTGGCGCTTAAGGTGTCTCAGCGCACCGGCGCTCCGCTTGCCGACTTACTGTCCGAGGCGTCGAGCATGGTGGGGGAGCGCATTGAGCTCAAGCGCCGCCTGGATGTTAAGACGTCGCAGGCTCGCATGTCTGCGCATATGGTCGCGGCGATGCCGGCGGGCATGTGCGCGGTGTTGGCGCTGCTTTCGGCAGATTTTCGTCGCGGTCTTGCGACGCCTGCCGGCGCGGGCGCTGTGGTGCTGGGTCTTGCCCTCAACGCCGTTGCCCTGGTGGTTATCCGGCGCATTATGCGGGTGGAGCTATGAGCGCCCCGGTTGCAGTTGCGGCTTGCCTGTGCGCCCTGAGTGTATTTGTCGCGACGGGTTTGGATCGGGCGGATGCACGCAAGATCGCAGGGGCCTGCAAGCGCGAGGCGGTGCTGGTCGCTGCCGCGGGTCGCTCGGTGGTCGATGCTCTGACCGCGCGAGTGAAGGGCGCGGTTGGAGCGGGCGGCCCGGCGCGAGTGTCGCTCGGCGAAGTGTCCGAGATGATCGATGTTGTGCGCTTGGGTCTTTCGGCCGGTCTTTCGTTTGATGCGGCGCTTGAGATTTTCTGCGCCAACCGCCGGTCAGTGCTGGCTCTTCGCCTTGAGCGCGCCTGCATGGCGTGGCAGGTGGGCGTGGGCACGCGTGAAGACGAGTTGTTGGCCGCCGCGCGCGACCTGGACGTGCGAGCGCTCGAGACCTTTGCCATCACGGTGGGGCAGGCGCTCGCCCTGGGTGCCCCACTTGCCGAGACGCTGGCCGCTCAAAGTCGCGAGATCCGTGCGGCTCATCGCGCCGCGGTCGAGCGCGAGATCGAGCGTGCACCCGTCAAGCTGCTGATTCCCACCGGCACGCTCATCTTGCCGGCGTTGCTTCTGTCCATATTGGGCCCGCTGCTGGGAGCAGGCGGGATGATGTAGGGAGGAATACATGAACACGATGACTGACGCTGCTGGCAAGGTCCAGGGCTGGGCGTTTTGCCGGGCGGCACATGTTCGTCAGCGCGCCAAGGAACTATTGCAGGAGGAGAGTGCACAGGGTACCACCGAGTATGCCATCTTGGTCGGCGTGCTCGTGGTGATCGCGATTATCGCCATCGTCGCATTTAAGGGCAAGGTCCAAGATCTATGGAACGCTATCAGCGAGGGCATCAACAGCCTGTAGAGGGCGAGCGCCCCATCGGGGTGCTGCTGGTGTTTGCTTGCCTGACCGTGGCGATAGCGGCGGTGCTTTGGGGGCTTAACGCCGCGCGGCAGCAGCGTCCTGGGACCGCCTCCGATTTGGGCTCAGATTCGGCGGTGGCGTCTCAAAAAGATGAGATGCGAGATGCGGACGATTCGGATGTCGCTGTCACGGCGCAAACCTTTCTGCGGACGCTCGACAAGCGGTCTGGCACTGCGACGGATTCGCCTGAGGGCAACGCGATTGCGGTCCGGCTTGCATGGTCCGAGGACCGACCGATGACCGAAGCGGCGGCGGATATGCTGCGTGCCTATCGCGAGGTACCCACGGCGCAACTTGCTCTGAGCGGCTATCTCGACATCAAGGGAAACGTGTGGGGCGCCATCGTGCGCGACGAACGCGGCTGGGTCGATATGGTGACAATTGCCGCGGATGCTGGCGATGCTTCGTGTCGTCTGCGCGCTGTGCGCCTGAGCCCGCAGGCAACGGACCCAAAGGAGGGATCGTGAAATGCATGATGTCCTGCGTGAGGAATCTGCCCAGGCGACGGTCGAATACGCCATCGTCACGGTGGCGCTGTTATCGATCGTGCTGGCGATCGCGGGACTTTGGCGTGCCGGCACCGATGGGCGCTTGGCGGCGCTGGTTGAGCGGGCGGCATCCCATGGCGTTGCCTCGACGTCGGTTATCGACGCCGCTGCGGCCGCTAAGGACATCGCGTTGTATTGATGCCGCGCGCGAGGACCGGGCGCAGTCTACGGTCGAGGCCGCTTTTTTGCTGCCGACGTTTCTGACACTCATCCTTCTCGCGCTGCAACCGGTGTGCCTGCTCTATACGCGCGCGGTCATGGAGTCTGCCGCCGCCGAGACCGCGCGGCTCATGACCACGACGACGGCGGAGGACGACGATCTTAAGGAGTTCACCCGCCGCCGGCTTGCCGCAGTGCCCAACGTTTCGATTTTTCATGCCGGCGGGCCGCTGTCGTGGGATATCGAGCTTGGCCGGGTCGGTGCGGGTGGCGTCTCGTCCGTGTCCGTTTCCGGCGAGGTCAAGCCGTTGCCCGTGATCGGTGCGTTTGCGCAGGCTATGGGTGGTACCGCCGAGGGCGGCTACGTTGAGCTCAAGGTCGATGTCTCGTATCAATCGCGTCCCGAATGGCTGGAGGGAGATTATGATTCGTGGATTGCTACATGGGATTAGGCGCTGCCTGTTGCGGGTGACGCAAGGGTTTGCGGCCCGCCGTCGACCAGGCGCTCTCCGCAAACGAGGCGGCTTTATGGGTCGAGCCGGTGTCGATCTGTTTATCGAAGACGGCGCCTATACCACGCTTTCTTCTGCCGTGGTCATCCTAGTGGTGCTCACATTGTTGTTTTCGTCGACCGCGGCGATATGGAGCATGTCGCGTGCCGGGGATACTCAGGTGGCGGCTGATAGTGGCGCGCTGGCGGGTGCCAACGTAGTGTCGTCCTATCACACGGCTGCCACGGTGGTTGATGCGAGCATCTTGAGTCTGGGGCTGGCGGGGTTTGCCACGATCGGGACGGGCCTGGTCGCCATCCTCATCCCGGGTGCCGAGCCGGTTGCCGGCAATATGGTCGACACCGGGATTGAGATCATTAAAACGCGCAACAAGTTTGCCAAAAGCGCATCGGAAGGCTTACAGAAAATCGAGACGGCTCTGCCGTATCTGATCGCCGCGCGTGCCACGCAGGCGGTGTCGGCGCAGGATACCGATAGTGTGACCTATACCGGTACGGCGCTTGCCGTGCCCAGGACATCCGAGTCTGACTTCGCTGCGCTCGAGGGGTCCGAGATCTCGACCGATGCCATTAAAGACACATCAGATGATTTAGAGTGTGCGGCCGAGGAGCTGCGGAAGGCTTCTGAGGACACGGCGAAGGCTAAAGAGCGTGCTTGGCTGGCGGATTGTGGTGGGTCTGACAAGGGCTCGGTCGGCAGCTGTTCTTGCATGTGGGAGCGTGCGAAAAGCCTAACGGATCTCTCCGGTGTTCAAAATCCGCATTACTCATCGAGCGTTACGTGGGAGCCCCAAGTTGCCCTTGATCGCGCGAAGGACTACTACCATTGGCGTCTGACAAATGAGAAGCCCCACGGCTCGAGTGTCGAGATGAAGGCAGAGTCTGCGGCGCGTAAGGCGTTTTATACCTATGCGAGCGCGGAGGTCGATCGGGCGCATATAACCGAGAACGGAGACAGGGTTTCCTCCTATATTCCGCTGCTGCCGCGCAACTCTGATGAGGTTCGGGCGACGGAACTCTATACCGATGCGGTGTGGCCGACTAGCGTGAACGATGACAAGGCGTATCTGCATTACGGGACGACCTGCCCTAACTATAAGAAAGGGACGCCGAGCGGATTTGCTTCGGTTGCCGATTACGATGGACAGGATAAATGCAGCAAATGCCATTTTGGCGTTTTGTCGCTTGGTGCTGTTGCGGCGCCTTCAACCTCTATCGAAAACGGCTTCGAATATCACTTCGACGAGTTCAAAAAGGCCTTGGAGGAATACGTCAAATGTCGGAACAAAGAGCTTGAGCTCATGCGTCAGACCGAGGATGAGGCCGACCGTGCGAGCAATGCGTTTGACCAGGCCATTAAAGCGCTTTCGGGCGAGCGTCCGCGTATCGCTCCGCCCGGTCGCAACGGCGTGGTTGCCTTTGCGGTTTCGGGTGCCATCTCGAGCCCCGATGAGCTCAACTCTTCGTTTAACACGGCAGTCAGGCTTGGCGATCGCGGTGCCATCTCTGCCGCGGTGCTGGCGCCCGATGAGGCGACGGCGCAAAACAACGTGCTTTCGCGATTTTTCTCGACATTGAAGGAACGCTCGGGTGGCGTTGCCGGCGTACTCGATGGCGTCATGGATGTCTGGGGACGGCTGCTTGTGGGATACGGAGACATCCAAGGTTCGGCCGACGAACTTATGGACGAGATGATTAAAGGCCTAGGAGGGGGCAGCGGCGCGTTGGGCTCCATCGCATCGTGGCTCGGCGATACCGTTTCGGCGTCCGTGGCGGCGCTGGGTTTGGAACCGTGCGACTTGCGCCTGCGAAAGCCGGTGCTGACTGATTCCGCCAACGTCATTAAGAGCCCGGGGTCTGACATTGCTGGTCTCTCTCAAGCGCAAGACAAACTGCGAAGTATTCCGTTGGGCGTGACCGATCCCAAGGCGCTTTGCGAGGCGTTGGAATATCAAGTCGAACGCACCATCAGCGGTACGGTGTTCACGCTTGCGGAGATTCCTCTGCCCGGCGGCGGCTCCATCCCGCTCACCGTCGATGTCGCCACGCTGGTTGGCGCTCTGGGCGGTGGGTCGTAATGAGTATCCGCATGCGTCTGCGCGAGGAGCGCGCCCAAGCGACGGTGGAGATAGCAGTGATTACGCCCGTTTTGCTGGTGCTGGCACTCATCGTATACAACGTCATGATCTATGCCAGCGCTGTCGCGCGCTTCGACCGCGTGGTGCCCGACATCGTGTTGGCGCACGCCGTGGCGCCGAGCGGGGAGGGCGACGAAAGCTCTGTCGATGCCTCGGCGACGGTCCGGACTCAAATTCTGAATGCCATGGAAGGCTATGACTTGCAGATCGAAGTGTCGAGCGAGCAAGGCGCGGAGGCATCGGATGGTGGCCTGCTCTCCCTATCCGGTACGTTTAGGACCTACACATGCACCATGCACTATGAGCCGTGGCCGACTTCTCTCAGCATCGCTGGCGTTCCGCTGGGGGCGCCGACAACGTTGTCGCACGAGCGCGCGGTGACGGTCGATCCATGGCGTCCGGGGGTGGTCATGTGACCGCGGTCTCGTCCTACATCGCCTACGCGCGGGCACTCAATAGGCTGGGCTGGACGCCGGCCGAGTTTGCGGTGGCGGAGTCGTTTGCCGTGCGCCTGCGCGGCATGCTGGGACGGTGTCCGGTTGCCGCCAACGGTCTGCCGCTCGTCATGGCATTTCCACGCTGCTCTTCGGTCCATACGTGTTTTATGGCCTATCCCATCGATATCGCCTTTATCGATGCACGTGGCTATGTCCTCGTATGCTACGAAAACGTACGTCCCTGGCGTATGTGCTCCTGCCCCGGCGCCTGGGCCGTACTAGAGCGTCCTTCAATCATTGTTTCGACCCCTGCTCTCCAACGCGTGCCGGCTTAAGAATTGGCGACAGCGGACTTTCGTCATACGAAATTGGGTAAGATGGAGGAGAAGATGCATGGATGTTGAGATCCATCCCAACGCTAAAAAGCACCTGACGGAAAAGCAGGTGCTTAGCGCTTGGCTTGCGGTTACTGAGTGCATTCGTCGCGAGCCGAAGGACGAGCCGCCGAGATGGCTTGCGATTGGATGGCTCCCAGACGGACGAAGCGTGGAGCTTGTCGCGGTCGAGCTTGTCCGTGGGGGCTTATCATTCATGCCTTGTCTCCAGTCCAGAAGAAATTTTGGCAGGAGATTGAACGGGCTCGGCAAAGGGGTCGATGATGGGCAAGACGTATACGGCCGCTAATGGTCAGGTTGTAACGGATGAAATGATTGACGCGTGGTGCGAGTCGTACGAGCGCGGAGAGTTTCCGGATGGCGAACACACCGTTGGTGGGATCGTGCATGGACGGCCCCCACTCTCAGGTGAGGGGACGGCAACGCTGTCGGTCAAGATTCCTCTGGGAATGAAGGAGGCCATTCGTCGACGGGCGGCTGCCGAGGGGATGACGCCAAGTGAGTTTGCCCGTGCGGCTCTGAGCGAAAAACTTCTTGCTGCCGGCTGATGCCTCTGACGTGCCGATTTAAAGAACCGAGGCTGTGCTCAAAAACTTTTTTGAAATTCTCGGTTGACCGGAACGCGTCCTTGGTTATACTAATCAAGCCTTGAAACAAGGCACACCTCAAATGGCTGGGTAGCTCAGTTGGTAGAGCAGAGGACTGAAAATCCTCGTGTCAGGGGTTCGATTCCCTTCCCCGCCACCTTGAATTGACTAGGACCTCTGCAAAGGGGTCCTTTTCTTTTATGTAGGGTTCTGCGGAAACTGCGTCCCAGAATAAGGGCTCAGAACGGGACACACTTTCCGGTGCCTGCCTCCGGCGCGCGTACACACCTCGTCGCACCATTCCGAGTCCGTCTGCTCCCAGACATTCCTCCCACTTTCGCGTCACTTTGCAGACCGTTCGGTCGCCTGTCCGCACACGCGGGTATACTCAAAACGATACTTATCCTACGCAATACGATGCGGGTTCGACCTGCATGATCCGAAGGGGGCAGTGATGGAGAGGATACTCGGCGTTAATCTCTCTGGCTGGTTTATTCCCGAGCCTTGGGTGACCCCGTCGCTGTATGCGGCGACCGGTGCATCCAACGCGGCTGAGCTACAGGAGGCCATGGGTACCGCCGCCTATAACGAGCGCATGCGCCGCCATTACGAGACGTTTGTGAGCGAGGACGATTTTCGCCGCATGGCGCAGATCGGTCTCAATGCCGTGCGTCTGCCGGTGCCCTGGTATGCCTTTGGCTCACAGGAGTCCGATGCCTCCTACATATCGGTTGTCGATTACATCGACCGCGCAATTGAGTGGGCTGCCAAGTACGACATCCGCGTGCTGCTCGATCTGGCAACCGTGCCCGGTGGCCAGGGCGATTCCAACGATTCGCCCACCACGCCGGAGGCTGTTGCCGAGTGGCATTCGTCCACCAACGGCCGTCATGTCGCACTCGACGTGCTCGAGCGCTTGGCCGATCGCTATGGCGAGGCCGAGAGCCTGCTGGGCATTGAGCTGCTGGACACGCCGCAGATGAGCGTTCGCAAGAGCCTCTTCACCATGACGGATGGCATTCCTGCTCACTACCTGCGCAATTTCTATCGCGATGCCTACGAGCTCGTCCGTTCGTATATGCCCGAGGATAAGATCGTCGTCTTCTCGTCGTCGGGGCATCCCAGCGAGTGGAAGCATTTTATGCGCGGCGCCAAGTACAAGAACGTCTACATGGACCTTCACCTGTACCATTACCGCGACGAGTATGCGCTCGACATCACGAGCCCTCGCGGGCTGACGACGGCGATTTCGCGTAACAAGCGCGAGCTTAAAGAAGCGATTTCGACTGGGTTCCCCGTGCTGGTGGGCGAATGGTCGGGCGCGGCGATCTTTGCCAACTCGTCGGTTACGCCCGAGGGCCGCAATGCCTACGAGCGCGTGTTTATCGCCAACCAGCTGGCTTCGTTTGCGCCGGCTGCCGGTTGGTTCTTCCAAACGTGGAAGACCGAGAAGCGCATTGCAGCATGGGACGCCCGCGCGGCGCTCGGTACGCTCGAGCGCGGCATGATTGAATAGGTTGATATGACGCAAAACAGCGCCCATACGGGCAAACTCTATGTGGTCGGCACGCCCATCGGCAACCTGGGCGACCTGTCCCCGCGCGTTGGTGAGGCCTTTGCCGCTGCTGATGCCATCTGCTGCGAAGACACGCGTGTGACGTCAAAGCTACTGATGCACCTGGGCATTTCCAAGCCGCTTGTCCGTTGCGACGAGAATGTGATCGCCAGCCGCGCCGCCGGCCTGGTCGACCGTCTGCTGGCGGGGGAGACCCTCGCTTTTGCCTCGGACGCCGGCATGCCGAGCGTGTCCGATCCCGGCCAGGCGCTGGTCGAGGCGGCGCGTGAGGCCGATGTGCCCGTCGAAGTTATTCCCGGGCCCTCTGCTTGCGTCACGGCGCTTGTTTCGTCCGGCATTCCCTGCGAGCATTTTTTCTTCGAGGGCTTTTTGGGCCGAAAGCACGGCGACCGTGTGCGCCGTTTGCAGCGCCTTGCCGTGGTGCCCGGCGCACTCATCTTCTACGAGTCTCCACATCGCATCGTGGCGACGCTCGAGGCCGTGGCGGAGGTCTTTCCCCAGCGTGAGGTTGCCGTCTGCCGCGAACTCACCAAGCTGCACGAGGAGGTCTTGCGCGGGCCCGCTGACCAGCTTGCCGAGGAGCTGCGTGCTCGCGGCGAGGTAAAGGGCGAGATTGCGCTGGTCATCGCGCCACCGAGCGAGGATGAGGAGGCCGGTATCGTGCCGGTCGGCGCCACGGCAGCGGATCCCGACGAGGCCCTGCGCGAGGATATCCGCGCCGCGCTCGAGGAGGGGGAGCCCGCGTCTGCGGTGGCCAAGCGCCTGTCTCAGAAGTATTCGCGCCGCAAGCGCGATGTCTATGCCATGGTGCTCGATATGCAATAGATGGAGGATATCCAGCCCTTGCGCTAGAATCATCCTCTGTATGCAACGTTTTTCTGGAGGACAAACCCCATGGATCAAAGCAAGCCTTCGTTCTTTATCACGACGCCCATCTACTACGTCAACGCCGATCCGCACCTGGGCACGGCTTATTCCACCATCATCGCCGACGTTCAGGCTCGCTATCGCCGTTCCGCCGGCTATAACGTCAAGTTCCTGACCGGCATGGACGAGCACGGCGAGAAGGTCGCCGAGGCCGCAGCCAAGCATGGCATGACGCCGCAGGAGTGGACCGATAGCCAGGCTCCGCACTTCAAGGAGCTTTGGAGCAAGCTCGAGATTTCCAACGACGACTTCATCCGCACCACCGAGCCGCGCCAGCATCATGCCGTGCAGTACCTGTGGGAGCGCATGAAGGAGTCCGGTTACCTGTATAAGGGCAGCTACGACGGTTGGTATTGCGTGCCTGACGAGACCTACTTCACTGATACGCAGGTCCAGAAGGGCGACGAGGAGTACGGCAGCGTCGGCCAGCATCTATGCCCCGACTGCCACCGTCCGCTTGAGCGCGTCCAGGAGGAGTCCTACTTCTTTAAGCTTTCCGCCTTCCAGGACAAGCTTCTCAAGCTCTATGACGAGCACCCCGACTTTGTCGAGCCTGCGTTCCGCATGAACGAGGTTCGCAGCTTTGTCGAGGGCGGCCTCAACGACCTTTCCGTGAGTCGCACGAGCTTTGACTGGGGCATCCAGGTTCCGTTTGACGAGGGTCATGTGACCTATGTATGGTTTGACGCGCTGCTCAACTATATGACGGCCGTCGGCTACGGTGTCGACACCGACGAGGCGCGTGCCGAGCTGGCCTATCGCTGGCCCGCGCAGTTCCACATCGTGGGTAAGGACATCATCCGCTTCCACTGCGTCATTTGGCCCGCCATGCTCATGGCCATCGGCGAGGCCCTGCCCGAGCACGTCTTTGCCCACGGCTTCCTGACCGTGCGCAATGCCGAGACCGGCAAGGCCGAGAAGATGTCCAAGAGCCGCGGTAACGCCATCGCTCCGCAGGACGTTATCGACATGCTGGGCGTCGAGGGCTATCGCTACTACTTTATGACCGACGTCGTTCCCGGTACCGACGGCGCTATCAGCTTCGATCGCATGGAGCAGGTCTACAACGCCGACCTGGCTAACAGCTGGGGCAACCTTATCTCGCGTTCGCTCAACATGAGCGGCAAGTACTTTGACGGTTGCGCGCCCGCCAAGCCCGCATCGTTCGATGCGTTCGACAACCCGCTGGCAAAGATCGCCGATGGCCTGGTCGACCGCTACATGGCCAAGATGGACGTGCTCGATTACGGCGGAGCCAAGGACGAGGTTATGGAGCTCATCCACGCCGCCAACCACTACATCGAGGACTCCGAGCCTTGGGCGCTTGCCAAGGATGAGGCTAAGGCTGACGAGCTGGCATTTGTGATCTACAACCTGCTCGAGGCCATCCGCATTGCCGCTCACCTGCTGATGCCGCTCATGCCTCAGACCTCTGCCGAAGCCCTGCGCCGCCTGTCCTGCGAGGACGAGGCCGCGAGCGACGACCTCAAGGGCATTTGCGCTTGGGGCCTGCTTGCCGGTGGTCAGCCCGTCGAGAAGGGTGAGCCGCTGTTCCCGCGTCTGGGCTAAGACGCCGCGCGCCATATCGGCAATTTGCTGTTTAGATGTAAGGGCATGGCCGCAACGGTCCATGCCCTTTTGTTTCAAGACGCCGCCATCATGCTAAGGAGGCAACTATGACAACTTCGCCTTTGGCAAACCCCACGGCAACAAGGGAGCTGCTGGAGGAGTTTGGCCTTGCGACCAAGCATCGCCTGGGCCAGAACTTCCTGATCGACACCCATGTACTGGAGAAGATCATCCAGTCCGCCAACATTACAAAGGAAGATTTTGTGCTGGAGA
>CALEXE010000071.1:0-9537 GCA_937925265.1 uncultured Collinsella sp.
GGAAGGACTGCACGACCCTGTAGCGGCGCTTGATCTCGCGGTTGGCGCGCTCCTGGACGTTGTTGGTGCGGAGCTTGGCCCAGTGCGCCCTGGGGAAGGCCGTGAACGCCAGCGCGGAGTCCTCGGCCTGCTCGAAGACCTCGCCGGCCCTGGCGGACACCGACGCCACCCAGGGCGCCGCCTCGGCCCACACGCAGCGCGCGAGGTCGGGGTCGTCCTGGTAGACCGCGGCGTGCACGAGGTCCCTGACGGCCGCCTTGGAGTCCTCGGGCCTGCCCGAGCAGGCGCTCTGGAGGTTGCGCTGCAGGTGCGTCACGCAGCGCTGCCAGGCGCAGCCCTGGAACAGGCGCGAGACGGCGGCCACGAGCCCGGCGTGGCTGTCGGAGACCACGAGGCGAACGCCGGCCAGCCCGCGCTCGCGCAGCCCGCCGAGGAATGCCGCCCAGGAGTCCTCGCTCTCGGTGTCGACCACGTCGCAGCCCAGGAAGTGCTTGCGCCCGTCGGCGCCCAGCCCGATCGCGGTCACGACGCCCTGCGAGACGACCGACGAGCCGACCCTGCAGCTCATGTAGGTAGCGTCGAGCCACAGGTAGCAGCACGGCGTGCCCGACAGGTCGCGGCGGCGGAACTCCGCCACCTCGGCGTCGAGGTCGGAGCAGAGGCTCGAGACCTCCGAGCTCGACAGCGAGGATATGCCCAGCTTGGACGCCACGCGCTCGACCTTGCGGGTGGACACGCCGCATACGTACATCTCCTGCACGATGGCGGCCACCGAGGTGTCGACGCGCGACCATCGCGCGAGCATGCCCTCGGGGTAGTAGGTGCCGTGCCTGAGCTTGGGTATCTCGAGCTCCACGTCGCCCACGGCGGTCTTGAGCGACCTGGGGCGGTAGCCGTTGCGGCTGTTCTCCCTGCCGTCGCTGCGCTCGTTGCGGCTCGCGCCGCACATCTGCTGGGCCTCGGAGTCCATCAGCGCGTTCATCACGCTGCCCAGCACCCTGCACGCGAACTCGCGCGCGTCGCCGCACTCCTGCCAAAGCCTCGCCGCCTCGAGGGCCTCGTCGCGGCCGAGGCGCAGTACACTCTCTTCTTGGGGCATCGCCTTTCCTTCCATTCGTCACCTTCATTACTCCAACGACGAATTCTAGGCGGTGTCCCCTCCCTTTCAAGAAAGGGCGGAGGCGGGGCATGCCCCGCCTCTTACACCACATCTCTGCACGCTACCTCCGATGGAGGGGACTGCGGGCAAAAGCGGGAGGATCGGCGCATAAAAAGGGGATGGACTTTCCCCGACGGCTGCCGAGAAGAGCCCATCCCATAGCTTACGACCGTTAGAACGTTCCGCCGCCGCCTCCGCCGACGCCGCCGCCTCCGCCGCCCGAGAAGCCGCCGCCTCCGCCGCCACCCGAGCTGTCCGAGCTCGACGCGAGCTCACAGATGCTCTCGTGATACACGCCGTCGAATGAATCCATCGGCGACTCGTTGCCGTAATGATGGTAGTACCACCAGTAGCAGGGGTAATTATCGTAGAAACCGTCGGCCTCGCGCACCTCGGGCGGCACGGCCTCGGCAAGCTGACGCAGGACTTCCTTCGAAACGCCCAGCGCCGCACCCATCACCAGAAGCTTATTCCACAGGACCAGATCGCCGGGGACGGCTTCCTTTAGGCGCGTAAAGTCCTCGAGCCAATGCTTAAGCGCCTTGCAGCGAGTCGCCACCTCGGCGCCCTCCGGCGTAAAGCGGCGGAAGGTGAGACTCAAGCCCACACCCACAAGCACGATGGGCACCGAGACTATCGCGGCGATAATGTTCGCCTGTGCGCCGTCGGTAAAGAAGATAGACCCCACGGGGATAAAGGCGACCAAGATGCCGAGAACCAGGCCAAACACCATTGCAACGATGCCGTCCGAGGCAACGTACTCGCTATCGGCCAGCTTGCCCTTAACGGTGTTCTGATAGTCCTCGAGCTTGTCGCCCACGGGCGTAGCGTGCTGCTTAACGTAGTGCTGCAGCTCGTCAAACGTGCGCGAACGATCACCGTTCTCGTCGGGCTTAGCACCGGCAAAGAAGACCTTGAGCACCATGTGGTCAATGCCCTTGGCCGACTTCCAGCCCGCATCACTCACCGTCACGCGATACGTCTGTTCTTCTTTTTCGCGCCCCAACAGACCCTTCTTGACCTTGGTCACGGTCGCCTGCTCCAGCTTGATCACACGGTCGTCGGTGAGCTTCATGAGCGTGGCGATATATGCCTGGTCGGGCACCTCGTTCCAGCTCATGAGGGCCGAAAGCACGGCGGGATGGTCGGCCGAAGGCACATCGCGGAAATATTCGTCCTGAAAAAGCGGCTTGGGTTTGCGGCGGCGCAGCTTGAGCACAACGATTGTGCCGGTAAAGGCGACCGCCGCGACAACACTTAGCACGGCAAGTGCATTGGCAATCATGCGAGCGTGAGCGCGGCGGGCGTTAGCCTCGTCGGCCCACGCCTTCTCTTCGCTCAGGATCGTCGACATGCGCTTTTCGCCCGAGACGGTAAGCTGCGGCACCCAGTCGCTGGGGAAGGCGATGCGTGCCTCGGCGAATTCGCCCTCATGCACGCAGGGAATGGTATAGGTGACCATGGGCTCGTCCTCATCGAGCGACACGTCGCCCGTCAGCGGACCGTGGCCCCATGCGCGGAAGTTATCGCCCTTGACGGCAGCCGTCCCGGCAGCGGCATTTGCAAAGTAGACTTCCATCTCGACGTCATCGGAGTCCGCCGACCAGCCGTCGCCGACGAATTTCCAGTAAAGCTCGGCGGTATCGGCCCAGTTCATAACCGCACCGGTCATGGAATAACTCACGTAGTAGATTGCGCTGTCGCCGCTCTCGTGAGGGCTGAACACCTTAATCTTTACGCCGTCGTCGGACTGTTCCACCGTGTAAACGCCGTCGTCGCCTTTATTTGCGCTGTCGACCTTGTTAAACGCAGTGTCGTCTTCCTCGACGCTCAGCACATTGACGACCACCGAGCCGCCTTGCTGGTTAGAGCCTGTATTGATATCCCAATACACGCCGTTAATGTCATCGTCGAAATCGAACTGGCGTCCCTCGACAACGGTCAGCGAGCCATCGGCCTCAACCGTGGCACCGATATAGGTTTGGCTCATGGAGTAGCCGTCGGCGTGCGCGACGGCAGGCAGCAGCAACAACGCAAGCGCGACGAGTGCGCAGACGGAAGCGAACCGCGCAAACAGGCGGCGCTGCCGACAGGGCTGGGCAACGGGGGCGTTCATAGGCACATCCTTTGTCTGTGGTACCAGTAGCGTCATTGTCCCACGTTTGCGGGTTCATGTGACGAACATCTAGGTCAGCGGAGCGTCAAAACGGGACAAAAGTCACGCCCGCCGCCGGCACCTGGGGACGTTCCTTATCTGCCGGCAATCTGGGACACTCCTTGGCATAGCCCGCTCCGGCAATAGATACCACTTCATAGCTCCATCACAGGTGTAGCGGCTTTGTGTGGGCGCGGCATGCGCTGATTGAGCCGCCAGTTGAGGGGCATAAAGCAGTTGAGCGAAAACGGTTTGCCCCTTTGCCGTCCGCTCGAGGATCATGTCCCCCTTTTCCGCGGAAACCCCGGCAGTTGCGAAGAGCTGCCGGGGTTTCTGTCGTGTATAAGGCCGGGTCGATTTGCAGCGGTCAAGACATTGAGTCGCAGACCCGCCGCGCGCAATGCGCAACACCGTCAACTTGCGAGCCACGGCAACGCCTTCCCTACCGTGCCCCGCGCTATACTCATCCGCATGGATATCAAAGCACGCAACATATCAACGCCCACCGCGGACGCGCCGGCAACGCCGCTCGCCTCCGCCCCTGCGCCTGTCGTGGGCCGCTTTGCCCCGTCGCCCTCGGGCCGCATGCACTTGGGCAACGTGTTCAGCTGCCTGTGCGCGTGGCTTTCGGCCCGCAGCCAGGGCGGCAGTATCGTGTTGCGCATCGAGGACCTGGACGATCGCTGCAAGCGTCCCGAACTTGCGGCCCAGCTGATCGACGACCTGGCCTGGCTGGGTCTCGAGTGGGACGAAGGCCCCTACTACCAGCACGATCGCCTGGATCTGTACGAAGCCGCCTTGCACCAATTGCAAGACGCCGGCCTCACCTACCCTTGCTTTTGCACGCGCGCCGAGCTCCACGCCGCGAGCGCACCGCACGCCAGCGACGGCACGCCCATCTATCGCGGCGCCTGCCGTGCTCTTTCGGCCGAAGAGGTTGCCCGCCGCAGCACCCTGCGCGCCCCGGCCACGCGCCTGCGCGTACCCACGGTCGATGACCTCGCCGACGATGTGGTCGAGTTCGTAGACCGCACGTACGGCGCCCAATGCGAGGCGCTCGCCACCGAGTGCGGCGACTTTTTGGTGCGCCGCAGCGACGGCGTATTTGCCTATCAGCTGGCCGTAGTGGTCGACGACGCCGCCATGGGCGTCACCGAGGTCGTGCGCGGATGCGACCTGCTGGGCTCCACGCCCCGCCAGATCTACCTGCAGCATCTGCTGGGACTTGCCACGCCGCACTACGCGCACATTCCGCTGCTCATGTCGGCGGACGGCCGCCGCCTTTCCAAGCGCGACCGCGATCTGGACCTGGGCGAGTTGCGCACCCGCTTTGCCACGCCCGAAGCACTGCTGGGCTGGCTCGCCGGGCAAACGGGCATCGCGCCAGACACCACGCCGTGCTCCGCCGAGCAGCTGGTCGAACACTTTAGCTGGAACGTCATTCGCGCACACCGCGAGAACATCACCATCATGGCCGAGTAACCAAACGCCCCGCCCTTATGCAACGTCCCAGGGTTGGAGTTCGTCGCCCAGGCGAACGATGCAGTCGTAGAGCACGGTGTGGCGCTCGGCCGGGTTGGCGTCCCGATGAAAATGCCCGTAGTACCAGCGCTTGTAGTTCAAGCGATCCTCCAGCTCATCGAAAAACGCCGTGAGCCGATCGACTTCGGGGTAATTCCAGCCGGGTGCAGGATAAAGCGTGGGCGAGAGCATGCGCGTGGAGCAGGTGTGGGTGACCACGTAGTCGACCTTCCAGCCCACGCTATCGAGCCTTGCCCGTGCTTCCTCAAAGTTGCGCTCACCCGGCAGCTCCTGCGGCCACCAGCTGGAATACGGCACGCGGTATTCCTTGTCCACGCTCGTGGCGCCGCCCATAGTAAAAATCGTTGAGCCGTCGAGCTCAAAGACCTCGCCGCGCGTCAGGCGCCGTATGGTCGAGGTATCCGACAGGCGCTGGGTCAGCCCACCGTGCCACAGCTCCACGGAGCGCCCCGCCCAGTGATCGAAGCGTTCATGGTTGCCGTCGACGAACAGCACGGTATAGGGGCGCGACTCCAGCCAAGCGATGTCGGCGCACTCCTCGGCAGAGAAATCCCACGGAAAGCCAAAGTCGCCGGCAATGATGAGATAGTCGTCGCTCGTCAGGCTTTCCCCAAGATCCCAATCGCGCAGCTTTTGCATGTCGAGGCCGCCGTGAATATCGCCCGTCACATAGACCGTCATCGGATCACCACTTCCCTGTAAGTCGCTAGCCCACATTCTGCACGATCACTAAGCCAACCGTTCCAGCCCTTCCATCCTTTAGGACCTACCCCTCGCTCTTCCATCCAAACGGGTCAAACACCCAAAAAATCAGATCGAGCACGCCGCCGGTTATCATGGCGCCGGCAAAGGCCATGCAAACGTGCAGAGAGCTGGCACTTCGGAGCACGTCAAACGGCCCCAGAACAGCCAGCAGCGCGACCGCTGCGCCGGCAAGGCACAGCGCGAGGCACGGCCCCGCGTCCTTGACGCACTTCTTTGCGAGATGCTTGGTGTTGTCACTCATCAATATCGAGCTCCTTAGAGGGTCGCTGTTCAGATGCATGCCGCCGCGGCAGGGCGGGCGGCAGGTTAAGTGTCACATGTCGTGCGGACACTGCTTGCAAGCCCTCGCATCAAAAGTCGCCCAAAACACGAACGATCGATCTGTTATCCTGGCGCCAACATAGTCTTTCGAAAGGTTTGGCCGGGATGACTACGCAACAGCAGATTGATATTGAATTCGACTCGCTTGCACGCGAGAACGATTCACCCAAGCTCATCGCCAACTCGAAGGCGACAGGCGGAACACTACTTTCCGTTATCAAGGAGCAGCTCTCGACCTGCAGCTCTTTTGACTTTTGCGTAGCGTTTGTTGCAGACGGCGGCCTTCAAATCCTGGTCGAGGCGTTCCAGGAGCTCAAGCAGCGTGGCATTAAGGGCAGACTGCTCACGTCCACCTATCTCAACTTCAACTCACCCGATGCGTTTCGAAAGCTCCTGGAATACGACAACATAGAAGTTCGCGTATTCCAGGGTAATTTGCATGCCAAGGGATACATTTTTGATAAGGGCGAAACCAGCACGGTCATCGTCGGCAGCTCCAACATGACGCAGACCGCCCTCACCTGTAATAAAGAATGGAACGTGTTGTACCAGACTGTCGAGAACAGCCGCCTACTCGGCGAACTGAGGGGCGAGTTCAATTCGTTGTGGAACGACACCTCAACCGTTTTGCTTTCCCAAGACTGGATTGAGAACTATGCCGCATATCGATCGGCACGTCCGTCAAAGCCCAAATCGAAACCGACATTCCAGGCAACTGTTAGCCCAACCATGAACGACCTCGAAGAAATCAAGCCCAATAAAATGCAGCGGCGCGCCCTTGAGGCGCTCGGCGTAATCCACCGCAAGGGCGAGACCCGCGCCCTACTGGTCTCGGCAACCGGCACCGGCAAGACCTTCCTTTCGGCGTTCGACGTACTCGCGACCAAACCCCGGCGCGTCCTCTTTCTTGCGCACCGCCGGCGCATTATCGACGCCTCGCGCGCAAGCTATGAACAGCTCTTGGGCAGTGCCTATTCGTTCGATACCTATCAAACAGGCAAGAATATAAGCAATGCTACCTGCGTGTTTGCCATGTGTTCTTCGGTTGCCAAGCATCTGAGCGATTTCCGTCCCGACGAGTTCGACTACATCGTCATCGACGAGGCCCACCGCACAGGATCCCAGGGCTACCAATCCATCATGTCGCACTTTACGCCTCGGTTTTATCTGGGCATGACCGCTACGCCCAATCGCACCGACGGCTATGACGTCTTCGCCCTTTTCAATCATGTCATCGCGTTCCAGATCACGCTGCAGGACGCTTTGGCCGAGGAGATGCTAGCCCCTTTCCATTATTTTGGCATTCACGATCTGGAGATTGACGACGAGACGGTCGAAGATACCGCCCTGTTCGGGCGCCTGACGTCCGACGAGCGCGTGCGTCACATCACCGAGATAATCGAGGAATATAGCGTCGCCAAAAGCAACCGCAGGGGCTTAATCTTCTGCAATCGAAACGCCGAGGCAGAGGAGCTGTCGCGCAAATTTAACGCTCTCGGATATCGAACAACTGCGATTAGCGGTCAAGATTCCGATGAGGTCCGCGATGTCGCAATCAGCCGACTTGAAGCCGGCGAGCTCGAGTACATTTTCTCGGTTGATATCATGAACGAAGGCGTCGACATCCCCTCGCTCAATCAGATCATCATGCTTCGACGCACCGACTCCGCAATCATCTTTATTCAGCAGCTCGGCCGTGGCCTGCGCTTGGACAGCGGCAAGGAATACGCACTGGTACTCGACTTTATTGGCAATTACCAGAGCAACTTCTTGGTGCCTATCGCGCTTTCGGGCGACAAGACGTACAACAAAGATCGCCTGCGTCGTCTCGTCCAAGAGGGCGATTCGGTGATACCCGGATGCTCGACCGTGAGCTTCGATCGTATTTCCGAGGCACGCATTTACAAGGCCATCGATGGCGGCAACTTTACCTCCGCCCGCTTTTTGAAGAACGAATATCTCGACTTGCGGCAGAAGCTCGGAAAGATCCCCTCGCTGCTCGAATTTGATCGCAACGGCTCTATCGACCCGCTACTCATCTTCAAAAGCAGCAAGTCCTACCACGATTTTCTTTCCAAATGTGAGCCGGACTACACGGTCCAGTTTTCCTCGGACCAGATCAAAATCCTCAGATTTATTTCTCAAAAACTTGCCGCGGGCAAGCGATTTGAAGATCTCTATTTGCTTCAAACGCTCGTCGAAGCCGGACACGAGGACTACCGGCATATGCGCGAGGCTGCGCTTAGGAACTACCGCGCACAACTTAAGGACAGCGCCGTTAGGTCGGCAATCGCAGTCCTCAAGGGCGACTTTGCCACTCCTAAGGATTTCGTTTCCCTGCTTATTGACGATGGATGCGGACCTCGTCTGACCGAAGCGTTTGCGACCGCCCTGCGCAACGCAGAGTTCAAGCGTCAGATTCTTGAGGTGCTGGATTTTGGTATTGCGCGCAACCGACTCGACTATGCCGAGACGTACGAAAACACAAATTTCGTTCTCAACGCCAAGTACACATACGAGGAGGTTTGCCGCCTGATGAACTGGGAAAAGAACATCAACGGCCAAAATCTTGGCGGCTATTTCTACGACGAGAAGACCAATACATTCCCCGTGTTTATTAACTATGACAAGGCGCCCGACATTAGTGAGTCAATTCAGTATGAAGACCGCTTTGTTTCGCCGAGTAAGCTAGTTGCAATCTCTAAGAACAACCGCACGCTCAACTCCCCCGAGATTCAGCGCCTGAAGACATGGCCGGAAAACGGCCTGAAGACGTATTTGTTTATGCGAAAGAACAAGGACGATAAGGGTGGCAAGGAGTTCTATTTCTTAGGCGGAATGCATCCGACCGGTGAGTTCGAAGCCATTAAAACTAAGAGCGGCGACAACGCCGTTGAAATCGAATACGAGCTCAATGCGCCCGTACGACAGGACATTTACGAGTTTATGCTCAGCGATTTGAGTGAGGCCGAGTAGCAAAAAAGGGGCGAGCCGCCATGTGGCGCTCGCTCCTTTTGTTTACTTACGTCCGAGTTTCTTTTCGAGCTCCTCGACGACTTTGACGTCCGCCGGAAGCCAATCGACATCCCACAGGTTATTGGTATCGAGCCACTTCATGTCCTCATGAGCGTGCTCTTTGAACTCCCCCGAAAGGATGTTAGCTAGGTAGCACTGCATCGACAGGTGGAACGTCTCGTAATCGTGTTCGACCGTGCAAAGATAGTCGAGGTTACCGATCGTGACCTCGAGCTCTTCCTGAATCTCGCGCACGATTGCCTGCTCGCCGGTCTCGCCCGGCTCGAGCTTTCCGCCCGGAAACTCCCAGCCGTCTTTAAACTCGCCATAGCCGCGCTGGCAGCTCAGGATTTTCCCGTCCTTCTGAATAATCGCTGCTGCAACATTGATTGATTTCATAACTAGTTATCACCTCTCCAGTTGAGCTCAACCAGTATAGGTGATCGACCGCCCGTCATGTCCCCGTCGCCTGAAAACCGCCTGCTCGACCAACCCTTGACGCCGTTTTGCATCGGCACCCCATCTCCCGCTATCGAGGTCTAATACTTTTCCGCGAAGTGAACGTCTGTTTTTGGACCCC
>CALEXE010000072.1:0-1106 GCA_937925265.1 uncultured Collinsella sp.
GTAAGCCAAAAGCCCTGGCTAAACGCCTTGCTGGCGCCCTTAATGTCGCCGGCACCCAAAAGGTTGCCCACCACGGCGGGCACGCCGGTGCCAAACAGGTTACCAAAGGCCAGGTTAATGTACTCGACCGACATGATGATCGAGACACATGCCAGGCCGTGGGCACCCAAGCCCCAGCCCATGACAAGGCCCTCCAGGACCACCATGATGATTTGGGCAAGCATACCCTGGCCGGTGATGATGGTGTACTTGCGCACCAGGCCGGGAATCGGCTGCGAGGCAAGCTCACGCTCCTCCTCAACAGCGGCGGTTGTTTCTTCTGCCATTGTTCTCCCCTTTCCATGAGAGATTGATGAATGGATGGATGGATGGATGGGCGGCACGCACAGGCTGTGGCACCGCCCAGCGATGCAGCAGCCCCGCTAGGCCTCGTAGACCACCTTGCCGGCAATCATCGTGAGAGACGCCGTGGCCTCGAGGACCTCAGCCGGTTCGCAGTCAAAGAGGTTGCGGTCGAGCACACAGATATCAGCCTGTTTGCCGCATGCGAGCGTACCGATGCGATCCTCGGCATGCATGGCGTAGGCGCTGCCGTAGGTGTAGGCGCGCAGGGCCTCGGCCATGGTGATGCGCTCCTGCGGGAACCACCCTTCTGGGTTGGAACCGTCCTCGAGCATGCGGAAGACTGCGCCGTACACCTCCTCCATGGGCTCCAAGCCCACAACGGGGAAGTCGCTGCCCAAGTGCACCACGGCACCGCTTGCAAGCAGGCTGTGCAGGGGCCACGAAAGCGCTGCACGCTCGGGGCCCACGGCATCGTCCTTGGCAAGGTCAGCCATATCGAGCAGCATGTGCCACGGTTGCATGCCGGGGCATATACCAAGCTCCGCGTAGCGCGGCAGATCCTCGGGCTGAACCGTCTCGTTGTGCTCCATGGAGTGGCGGCAACCCCGCTTACCATGCAAGCGCTCGCCCTCCTCAAAGCAATCAAGCACAAAACGCACCGAGCGATCGCCGATCGTATGGACGCGCGTGTCAACGCCCCATTCCTGCGCCCTGACAATGGCGGCACGGATGCGCTCTGGATCCTCCGCGGGCTCACCGCA
>CALEXE010000073.1:0-8174 GCA_937925265.1 uncultured Collinsella sp.
AAAGGGCGGAGGCGGGGCATGCCCCGCCTCTTACACCACATCTCTGCACGCTACCGTCTTGCTTTTGGACAAATGGGGATTTTTGGTACTCGTTACAAGGAAATTTGGTGCTACTAAATTGGTGACAGTACTCATATTTGGCATTTTTTGACCACAGGGGTCCCGAGGGGGTCTCGAGGGGTCGCGGTTTCGCCCTTTTTGCGCCGAAGCGATACACTGTTACCGTTTGATTTCTTCGCTCAAGGAGGATGCACATGCCGTGCACAACGATTTTGGTTGGTAAGAACGCGAGCTACGACGGGTCGACGCTGGTTGCCCGCAATGAGGACTCGTCCAACGGGGTGTTTGAGCCCAAGCGCATGCGCGTGGTGCATCCCGACGAGCAGCCGCGTGTCTACACGAGTGTCCTGAGCCACCTGATCGTTGAGCTGCCCGACAACCCCATGCGCTACACGAGCGTCCCCGATGTTGTCCCGGGCCACGGCATCTGGGCCGAGGCCGGTTTCAACGAGCTCAATGTCGGCATGTCCGCAACCGAGACCCTCACCACCAACGAGCGCGTCCGCGGCGCCGATCCCCTCGTGGACTACGTGCCCGCCAAGGGCAACGAGGGCGACGAAGGCTATGTTCCGGCGCAGCCCGGCGGTTTGGGCGAGGAAGATATGGTGACCCTGGTGCTGCCGTATGCCAAGTCTGCCCGCGACGGTGTGCGCATTCTGGGCGACCTGCTCGAGCGCTATGGCACCTACGAGAACAACGGCATCGCCTTTAGTGATGTGGACGAGATCTGGTGGCTCGAGACCATCGGCGGCCACCACTGGATTGCCAAGCGCGTGCCCGATGACGCCTATGTGACCATGCCCAACCAGCTGGGTATCGACAGCTTTGACCTGGACGATGCCGAGGGCGCTCAGGTCGGCCACATGTGCTCCGCCGACCTGCGCTCCTGGATGGCCGAGTGGCATCTGGACCTGACGCTGGGCGTCGAGGGCGACGGTCCGGCGACGGTCTTCAACCCGCGCGAGGCCTTTGGCTCGCACAGTGACAGCGACCACGTCTACAACACGCCGCGCGCCTGGTACATGCAGCGTTGCCTCAACCCCAGCGATGTGTGGGACGGTCCCGAGGCCGACTACACGCCCGAGAGCGACGACATCCCCTGGAGCCGCGTGCCCGAGCGCAAGGTGACCATCGAGGACATCAAGTACGTGCTCTCCAGCCACTACCAGGGCACGGAGTACGACTGCTACGGCAGCAAGGGTACGCCCGCCACGCGCGGCGCCTATCGCCCCATCGGCATCAACCGCAACAGCCAGCTCGCCGTGCTGCAGCTGCGCCCCTATGCGCAGCCGGCCTACCGCGCCGTGCAGTGGATGGCCTTTGGCTCCAACTCGTTTAACGCGCTCGTGCCGCTGTACGCCAACGTCGAGACCATGCCCGAGTACTATGCCGACACGCAGGCTCGCGTGACGTCCGAGAATTTCTATTGGGCAAATCGCCTGATCGGCGCCCTGGCCGATGTCCGTTTCCACGAGTGCAGTCGCGCCGTCGAGGACTACCAGGAGAAAGTCGGCGGCATGGGCCACAAGCAGATCCACGACGTTGACGCTGCCGTAGCCGCGCTGCCCGAGGCCGAAGTGCCCGCCGAGCTCGCCCGCGCTAACGAGGCCTTTGCCGAGCGCGTGCGGGTGGAGACCGATGCTCTGTTGGGCAAGGTGCTCTACACCACGAGCTGCGCCATGAAGAATTCCTTCGCGATGAACGATAACATTAGGTAAAAGCCGCATTGCAGCGAACGAGCGAGGCAAACGCCGTCGAAGGCTTTGCCCCGCTCGACTCCTATTTTGCCGGTAAAACGATTTTGTGTCGTTCGCCCAATCTTGGGTACAAGAAGGCCAATGTAGTTGTTCATGATTGGAGCCAACCATGGTTATGAAATTCGATCAGCTTGTTAACGGTGCCATCAACGTGGGCTTCGGTGCCGCCGCCGTTGCCGTCGAGGGCGGCAAGAAGGTCCTCGACGACCTCAATACCAAGGGCGAGCAGGTCCGCAAGGACGCCGGCACCCCCGATATCGCCCGCAGCGTGTCCGACATGTTCGAGCAGGCGGGTGGCACCATCTCCGACCTGACCGAGCGCCTGGGCATGCAGGGCGAGACTGCGGCACAGCGCGTGCTCGATGAGCTCATCCTGGCTCGCGTCCGCGTTATGACCGCCCCTGAGCGCACGGCCTTCCTGGCTCATGTACGCGACATCGTCGATTCGGTCGAGGACAACGTGACTTCGGTGCCTGTCGAGTCTGTTGAGCCCGACGATGCAGAGGACGCCGAAGAGGCCGAGTAGTAGCGCAGATGGCAGATTCCACCACCGATTACAACAATCAAGATCCCTTGTGTGACGAGGCGGCGGTTGTGGACGAGGTCGAGGCCGCCGTCTCGGGCGCTCGCAAGAAGCCGCGCGCTGTCGATATGGTCCCCGAGGAGCCCGACGCGATGGCGCCGGACGAGGAATACCAGCTCACGCCGGCAGGTCGTCGTGAGCGCATTGGACAGATCGTTCGCCTGATCAAAAAGTATCGCGTGTGGGATAACCTCACGCCGGTGCGCCTGCGTCGTCTGCTCGAAGAGCTCGGCCCCATGTTCGTCAAGATGGGGCAGATTCTGGCTAATCGCTCCGAGATTTTGCCGCAGCGGTTTTGCGACGAGCTCCGTCGCCTGCGCTCCGACGTAGAGCCGGTGCCGTATGAGGTAGTGCTCCGCTGTCTGGAAGAGGAATACGGCCAGCGCCTGGGGCAGATGTTCGACGCGATCGACCCCAATCCGCTCGGAAGCGCGTCGCTCGCGCAGGTACACCGTGCCCGCCTGGTGACCGGCGAGGACGTGGCCGTTAAGGTGCAGCGCCCCGGCGCGCAACAGGTCATGGCGCAGGACATCGACATCATTCGCTCGGTGGTGCGCATCGTTTCCAAGTTCGTCAACACCGACCAGTTTGTTGACCTGCACGGCGTGGTCGAAGAGCTGTGGACCTCGTTTCGCGAGGAAACCAACTTTTTGGCCGAGGCCAAAAACCTCAACGATTTCTATGAGTTCCATAAGAGCGTCCATGGCGTGACGTGCCCCAAGTCCTATCTGGATCTGTGCACCGAGCACGTCGTGGTCATGGATTACGTCGACGGCATCTCGATTGCCGATCCCGAGCGCTTGGTGGCCGAGGGCTATGACCTGGAAAAAATCGGCTCGGCGATTGTCGAGGACTATTCGACGCAGGTGCTCGATGATGGCTTTTTCCATGCCGACCCGCATGCGGGAAACATCATTCTCAAGGACGGCGTCGTCTACTTTATTGACCTGGGCATGGTCGGGCGCATGTCGAGCCACGACCGCGGTATCGTTAAGGACATGATTTTCGCCGTGGCCGAGGGCGACGTGCCCAAGCTCAAGGATTCGCTTATGCGCTTCGCCGTGACGCGCGGCGACTCGGCCGAGCTCGACCATTCGGCCTTTTTGTCCGACTTGGACTTTATCGTCGCCGACTTTGCGGGCCTCGATCTTAAGGACCTGGATATCGGCGAGTTTTTGACCTCGCTGTTAAACCTGGCGCGCAAGAATGACGTTGAGCTGCCGAGCGTGGTGACGATGTTCGCCCGCGGCATGGTGACACTCGAGGGTCTGCTGACCGAGTACATGCCCAACGTCAATATGATCCAGATTATCCAGACGCACATCAAAAACGAGAAGAGCACCTATGCACGCGTCCGCGAAATGGGACGCGACCTTGCCGCGAGCAGCTATCGCGCGGCAAAAGGCTCGCTCGAGGCGGCTGAGTATCTGGGCTTGGCGTCGCGCATGCTCACGCGCGGCCAGCTTAAGGTAAACACGCAGATCATGAGCAGCGATAAGGCACTGCGGCAGCTGGGTGGAATTATCGACCGCATGTCGATGGCAATTGTGATTGCCGGCCTGTTTATCGGCTCGTCGGTGGTGTACTACGCGCGCATCGAGCCGGTTGTGTTCGGTATCCCGGTCATTGGCTTTATGGGCTACGTGAGCGCGCTGGTGCTGGCGTTGATGCTGGGCCGCGAGATCTGGCGCAACAGTCACGGCGGCAAGCGGTAACGATTTCCCGGGGTCGGGGAAACGGGTTATTTTGCCCCGCGTCGCGCCGGCGTGGGCTGGTCCGAACAAAACTATGCCGGTTTACGGGGCTAGACTGCCGAACTTCGACCATGTCGGAATCCGTGCTTTTAAAACCGCAGGTAGATGAGTCGTTGGTTTTCGAAAATGGCAGATATGGTTGCGAAGAGCTGAATCAGCCCCGTAATCCGGCATAGTTTTGAAACGGGCTGTTCTTACAAGGTCCGACGACAGTCCTTCCTATCGCAAACCATAGCTTTTACCTTGGGCTTCGCCTGTGTGCGGGGCCCTTTTGCGTGCTACCATATCGACAGTAATAATCGATGGCCTAGATGGTGGTGCGGAGACGCACGAATGCGCGGTTTTCCTGCGCGTTTGGGAGAATCGGGGTGCAAGTCCCCGGCTGTACCAGTAACCGTAATTCCTCTTGGCCCGGGATGGTCGCGTCGCAGATCGGACGGCGCGCCCGGGTCGGTAAGGTTAAGTCGGATCGCCTCCCATCTTGTACGCGGCCGCGGCGCATGCCGCCGGTAGGCGTTGGGCTCTGGAGGGAAGGGGGACCCCGATGGGGGTACTCGAGCGCAATGTGCGCGATGACGTGGGGCAGCCGCTGGGCAATGCCCCAAGTGCAGACAGTAGGAGACAAATGGATATGTTTGAGGACGAGTGCCAGCGTGCCTCGTGGCGTCCGTATGGAGCGATTGCCCGTGGCGTAGCCAAGCGCGGTCTGGTGGCGTTCCTGGCTTTTGCCATGGCTTTTGGCACCACGCCGGCGCAACTTTGGGCCGAGGGTGCCGAGGGCATTGCCGAGGCTGTGGCCCAGGCTGCGACGGGCAGCGAGGGCGCGGCGGACGACGATGGCGCTGCTGCCGGCACCGGCGCGAACAGTGCGGCGGCGAGCGCTGCTGCCGATGACGCCGGCGCAGATCAGGGCGCAACTGCGAGTGCCGCGAATGGCGATGACACCGCCGCAGACAACGCGACTGAGTCCGAGAACTCTGCTGCGGCGTCTGCTGCTTCGGAGCAGGGCGAGACAGGGGTTGCCGCCGCGTCCGCCACAACGCTTTCCGATGAGGCAAAGGTCTTCATTCAGGACACCAAGGATAAGGACAACTCGTATTCCACGAAGTCTGGCGCGCTCAGCGCGGGCGATACGCTCTGGGCAAATATGTACGATGAGGTCGAGGACGACTGGTACGGCACTTCGACTGAGTCCGTTGCCAATCCCGGCACCTGGACTTACACCTGGCTCGCCGGCACGACCAGGGCCAGCAGCAATGTCGCCGACTACACCGAGGTCGTAGGCCACGAGCAGTCCCTCACCGTCACCGATGCGATGGTGGGCAAGTACTTCATCTGCAAGGTAACGGTTGATGGCAAGGACTACTATGGTCCGTCCGTTTCTTCCGGCTCGGGCATCAATGCCAACTACATTCCTGGCCCCGTGCTGGGTGCCGGTCAGATGGAGCTTAACAGCGTCAAGCTGAATAGCGACACGCCGAGCATAGGCGATACCCTGACGGCGACTCCGTACATAAGCTATTATCAGCAAGCCCCCGCCGACGCCAAGGTTACCTACACGTGGTCCGCATCCACCTCGCAGTACTCGGGCTTTACCAAGATTGAGGGGCAGACGGGCGCTACGCTTGTGGTGGGCGACGACCTTGAGGGCAAGTACATCAGGGTCGAGGCCAACGCTGGCGTCAACACGGTGAACAAGACCACTTCCAGCAAGGTCAAACAGGCCGGTGCGGTCGAGATTTCGGCCGTGTCCATCATCAATACCAAGGACGATACGAGCGTCTTTGCGGTGGGGGATACCGCTAAGGCCCGCGCTAAGGAGAAGGGCGGCGCGTACGGCGCGTTCGTCGACGCGAGCAAGCTCAACTATCAGTGGCAGAGCTCTGACACCAAGAGTGGCACGTATACCGACATTGCGGGTGCCACGGGTGAGACCCTCGAGCTTACCGACGCTTTAGGTGGCAAGTACCTCAAGTGCAAGGTGTCCTCGAAGATCGGCTCTTCGAGCATGGCCAACAACACGGGCGCTCTCGTTGCGGCTACCGGTTCAATTAACGTTACGAGCGTGACTATGAGCCCGACTTCGGGCAAAGTCGAGGTTGGTTCTACGATTACGGCGACCGCCAAGGCGGGTTCCACCGACGTTACCGCCGATTCGCATGTCACGTGGCAGTGGTATAAGGGCACCTCGAACACCGCAAGCAAGTGCGACACGCCTATCAAGGGTGAGACCGGTAACACCCTGACGGTGACCGCCGCCCTTAAGGGCTACTACGTCGTGGCCAAGGCCAACGGCGGCTATGGCGAGCAGAAGCCGTACTATGCGGTGGGTCCCGTTTCCGTCGCGGGCCAAGTGGAGCTCTATGACGTGCAGTTCGAGGGTTCTCCCGCTACCAATGGCGTGCACGTAGGCGATACGCTCAAGACTAAGGTGCGCAAAAAGGACGGTTCGCGCTACAACTATATCGACCGCACCGATAATGTGACCTACCAGTGGCAGTATGCAAATAGCAGCTCGAGCTACGACTCCGCTTACACCGATATCCCCGGTGCTACCAAGGCCACCTATACCGTTGATGCCGCCTATGCTGGCAAGTATCTGCGCGTGAAGGTGACGAGCGAAAACACCGTTTCCAGCACGCAGAAGAAGAGCTCCTACGGCGGCACGCAGTCCGTTGCCCCGCTCGGCCCCGTGACGCTTAAGGGCCAGTACAAGCTGGCGGGCATTGAGCTTGCCGATAAGAACGTTACGCTCAGCGTGGGCTCAAAGATCACACCGAGCGTGCAGGTTCCGGGTAGCTGGTCGGGCTCGACCAAGGACGTGCCCGACGATGCCGAGCTCACCATGGCGTGGTATGCCAAGGGCGAGGGCGATGCCGATTGGACCGAGCTCACCGACGGCATCGATAAGACCGATGGCAGCCTGATTCTTACGGATGCGCTTGTCGGCAAGCGCATCAAAGTTACGGCGAGCGCTCTCGACAACACGGTTGAATGGGTTTCGTCCGATAGCGTCACCGCGGCGGGGGAGTATAGCCTGCTGCGCGTGATCGCCAGCCCGCAGATTAATAGCGATTCGACCCATCTCGTCTCGGGCGATAGCGTCAAGGCGACAGCGCAGGCCAAGCGCGCCGACGGTTCGACCACCAACGGTATCGATGTCACCGACCAGGCGACTGTAGCCTGGTATGCGGCCGACGACGCGAAGGCTCCGGCGGCCGACTGGACGCTGCTGCCCGATATGTCGGGCGCCGCGGCAACGGTTTCGGCATCTGCTGCTGGCAAGTATCTGAAGGCTGTCGCCACGAGCGGCAGCTCGACGGTCGAGCTCGTCTCCGCTAACAAGGTTATCGCCGCGGGCTCGCTTGAGGCCGCAGTCCAAAAGCTTAACGATGCCAATAAGCAGATCGCCGTTGATTACAGCGCCAAGGGCGGCAACGTCAACGATGTCCTGAAGGCGCAGCTTGCCGACTTGGGCTTTACCGATATTGACGTCAAGGTCTCTGAGGGCGGCGTTGCCTTTAAGGCCGAGGACGCCAAGGCTACGGTCGGTATCTCCGACGCCCAGGATAAGACCAATGGCAATGTGACGTTCTTCTTCATTGACCCCAACAACTACACCGGTTACAACATCGACGGTCTGCGTAACGCCGATGTGGCGTTTGAACTGTCGCGCGATGGAAAGACCGAGTATTACCTGCCCAACAAGTCCGTGCAGGTTGCTTGGGACGAGGCTAAACTGCAAGACCTTCTTGACGGAGCCGCCGAATCCCTGCAGATTGGCTACGCGTCGGGCGAGTCCGCCGATGGCGTGACTCAAAATGTCACGCTTCCGTACAAGGCGGGTTCCGCAAAGAAATTCTCTGTTGAATGGACAAGCTCCGACACCGAGCGCCTGTTTGTTTCTGGTTATAGCTGGGAAGATAAGACGGGTAAGGTTTCGCGCGCATCGAGCGATCGAGACGTGACGCTGACCGCCAAGGTTACGGTTACGAGCGGCGACATCAAGCTTGCCGGCTC
>CALEXE010000074.1:0-100906 GCA_937925265.1 uncultured Collinsella sp.
CCCGCGCGGGCGCCCCCGGTTACCCAACCTCTTCGATAGGAGCTTTTCCCACATGGCAGACATCGCATTCGAGAAGGACCTCTCCGTCGCCGAGACCGGCATCGAGGGCCTGAAGGTCGTCGACCTCGCCGTCCACGGCGACTCGCGCGGCTGGTTCAAGGAGAACTGGCAGCGCGCCAAGATGACCGCCCTGGGCATCCCGGACCTCAGGGTCGTCCAGAACAACATCTCCTACAACGACAGCCGCGGCGTCACCCGCGGCATCCACGCCGAGCCCTGGGACAAGTTCATCTCGGTGGCCCGAGGCTCGGTCTTCGGCGCCTGGGTCGACCTGCGCGAGGGCAGCGCCACCTACGGGAAGGTGTTCACCTGCACGCTCGACCCGAGTAAGGCCATCTACGTCCCGCGCGGCGTGGGCAACTCCTTCCAGGCCCTGGAGGACGGCACCGCCTACACCTACCTGGTGGACGCCCACTGGTCCCTCGAGCTGAAGAGGACCTACACCTTCGTGAACCTCGCCGACCCCGAGCTCGCCATCGAGTGGCCGATCCCGCTGGCCGAGGCCACCGTCTCCGAGGCCGACCTCAACCACCCGATGCTGAAGGACGTCGTCCCCATGGCGCCGAAGCGCACCCTCGTCACCGGCTGCAACGGCCAGCTGGGACATGCGGTGCGCGCGCTCGCCGAGGAGCGCGGCGTGGCGAAGGACTTCGATTTCTGCGACATCGACACCTTCGATATGGCCGACCCGGAGGCCTATTCGCAGTACGACTGGTCGCTCTACGGCACCGTGATCAACTGCGGCGCCTACACGGCCGTGGATAAAGCGGAGACCCCCGAGGGCCGCGTGACCGCCTGGAAGGCCAACGCGACGGGGCCCGCGCTTCTCGCACGCACCTGCGCCGGGCACGGGATCACGCTCGTGCACGTGTCCTCCGACTACGTCTTCGACGGCACCGAGGAGGTGCATGACGAGGAGGAGCCATTCAGTCCGCTGTCCGTCTACGGCCAGACGAAGGCCGCCGGCGACATCGCCGTGGCCGGGTGCCCGCGCCACTACGTCATGCGCAGCTCCTGGGTCATCGGCGAAGGCCACAACTTCGTCAAGACCATGAAGGGCCTCTCCGACCGCGTCGCCGACCCCGAGGACAAGCTGGACAAGGTCACCGTCGTGGACGACCAGCTGGGACGCCTGACCTTCACGCGCGACATGGCCGAGGCCATCTTCCACGTGCTGGGCTCGCACGCCCCCTACGGTACCTACGACTGCACCGGCTCCGGTGCCGTGAGGTCCTGGGCGGACATCGCCCGCGCCGTCTTCGAGGCCGCCAACGGCAATGGCGACAAGGTCGTGCCGGTGTCGACCGCCGACTACTACGCGAATGCCGCCGGCCCCGTCGCCCCGCGCCCGGTCCACTCCGCGCTCGACCTGTCCAAACTCGAGTCGGTCGGGTTCCACATGCCCGACTGGGAGGAAGAGCTGGGGGAGTACCTCAAGACGCTCTAGCCGCTATTAACTTTTCGAGAGTAAAAGCCGCCGTTCTTTAACGGCGGCTTTTCTTTTGCCTGGTGAATAGCCCCGCTGCAACAAGGGCGGCGGCGGTCGCCAGACTCACTGCAAGCCCCGCAAGGGCGCCCGGAGTCTTGTAGGTCATCACGATCCTATTCGCGCCTTTCTGCATGTTCAGGGATGACAAGCCCTTATCGGCGGCGGGCGTTAGTTCTGTGGCGGTTCCGTTTACCGTTACGTTCCAGCCCTCATCGTACGGAACGCTCAGCAGTAGGTTGCCGTCATCCTTGGCGGTATACTCGCCTTCGATCCTTCCGTCCTCAAAAACCGTCGGAACAAATTCGCTCATCTTAAGCTCGTTAATAATCTGCTCGAAAACGTCCAGATTGAGGGCGTAAAAGACCGGCTCATTGTCTTGGGGCATGTCTGTATAGCCCTCTGCGACTCCGATTGACACCGTATGCTGGCTCGGGGAGTCCGATGCATCCGCAATCTGGCGGATATTATTGTCGAATCTCCAGGCCTCGTTTCCGATCGTTCGCTGGTCGATGGTAAGGGTGACGGGCCAATAACTGCCGGCGGTCGCATCTTTGTTGATGTAGAGATACCCGATGGAGCTTGCCGGAAGAGTAACGCTCCATTGCTTTAAGCTATCGCTATTCTCCGTGCTCGCGGCCTCGATCTTGGTATAGAGCTCGACCTTGCGGCCTAGGATTTTGCTGTAGAGGTCGTTCTGCTTTTCGAAGGGGTTCTCACTCTTCAGCGTGCTGTTTTGGATATCGCTTGAGGCTGCGACGCCAATGCTGAGCGCATAGGGGTTCTCGTACACCGAGCTTGTGGAGTCGGCCTGATTCGTCTTGGCCGAAACGTATCCTGCAGGCGCGTTTTCAGGAATGGCGTACTTAACTCCCAATAGGGCATCGACGGCGAGAATGGGCTCGGCATAACGGGTCGAGAATTCGCCGACGCTGCTGTATCCAAGGGAGTTGAGCAGTGCGATGGCCTGCGGGTTGTTAGCAGACGAATACGAAGACAACTGGTTGTACCCAAGCGCTAGGCCTTCGTTGAGGGCGGCGCTATCGGCACGCGTGGTCGTTCGATCGATGCGGTAGAATGACGCAGAATCCTGGTCTTGAATGGCTGTGATCGTGTTGGTTGCGGTGGCGACATAGGTGCTGTTGGCTTCTTCGGAATAGCCTGCGTACAGTTGGTTCCACATCACATGGGCGTTGATAAACAACTCAATTGCGGTGATTGTCAGGATTGGTAATACGACGGCTGGTCGATAGGCATGACGAAATTTGGGCTGGCCCTCGAACACCTGCAACGAATAGCCCGCTGCCCACAGCGCAAAGAAGCTCAGCAAGAAAGTCGTGCGCGAATAGAATCCGTTGGGCACGCGCATGCCGCACCAGATGTACTCGAGCGGGCTCAAAACGGAGCTGGCGACCAGGATTATCGTGACGACGAGCGTTGCGATGCGTGTCTTGATCGAAACCGTGCGGTTAAACAGCAGGCTCACCGCGAGCAGCATCATGATGACGCCGCAATAGAACTGCGGTGTGCTATCGTTGTTCACCCACATGCCAGGGAGAAAGCCCCTGATGAGCGATTTGAGGCTGGTTTTAAGCAGCGGCCCGAGGGCTAGGACGGGGCCGCCCTTGGACATGGCAAGGATGGTCGGCAAAAAGGTCCAAGCGGACAGAAGTAGCCCGAGCACGATGGCGCCTGCGAATCGCAGGGCCCGATCGAGCATGAGCTTCCAGCTAAAACCTTCTTCTGCAACATAATCGACAAATTCGACCAATACGAAGATGCAGAGGAACAGGATGCTGATGTAGGCCATATACCAGCAGAACATGACATTGAGCGCCGTTGTGATGACGAGGCGGATCATGCGCTGCTTGCGGATGAGCTCGTGGCATCCGTAGGCGCAGATGGGCAGCAGGATCAGGCAATCAATCCAGAGTGGGTTGCGCAGGTTGCTGATGGTCCAGCTGCAAAACGTGAACGAGAGGGATAGCAAGAATGCGGCGGGCTTGGAAAGGTCAAAGCGCTTTTGCACATACCAAGCGCTGCTGATGTGGATGCAGCCAAGCTTGAGCGCGGTTATGGCAAATACGAAGAGCGTCAGCTTGTCTGCGGGAAACAGCACGCAGAGCAGGTTGAAGGGGCTGGCGAGGTAGTAGCTATAGAGCCCCCATGTGTTCATACCGAGGCCCTGTGAGAAGGAATAGCGAAGGTTTGCCTCGCCTAAAAGGACGCGGCGAAACCACGCGAAGAAGTCGATGTATTGGTATTTGAGATCGTTGGTGAGAAACGAGTTGTCGCCAAAGGGGTAGACATGCCCCGCCTCTGCAAGTGCGACAAAAAATGCGATGGAAAACGTGAAGCAGGCGGCGTAGAACGCCACATTCTTGAGCGTGCTGTTATTGGGCCGTGTCATCAGATTCCTCGTTGGATTCTCGAATGATATAGATGGGGCGGTGCTTGGCCTCCAAGTAGGCTTTTGCTAGGTACTCGCCAATGATTCCCAGGCACAGGAGCTGCATGCCTCCAAACAGCGTAATGAGGCAGGCAAGGGAGGGCCATCCGCCTACGGGATCGCCCCAAACAAGCGTTTTGACCAGGATGACGATAAATCCCATGATGGCGATGAGGCAGAAGACGATACCCGTGAGGGCGGCGAGGGAGAGCGGCGCCGTGGAAAACGCAACGATGCCGTCGATGGAATAGAGGAGCAGCGACCAAAAGCTCCATTTGGTCTCGCCGGCCACGCGGTTGACGTTTACGTAGGGGAGCCATTTGGTTTTGAAGCCCACCCAGCCGTAAATGCCCTTGGAGAATCGGTTGTATTCGCCCATGGAGATGATGGCGTTGACCATAGGTCGCTTCATGAGCCTAAAATCGCGTGCTCCGTCGACGATGTCGGCCTTGGAAATGCGGTTGATGATCTTGTAGAACATACGGGCACAGAACGACCTGATGGGAGGTTCGCCTTTGCGGGTGGTCCTGCGCGTTGCGACGTTGTCGTAGTCTTCGGTCTGCAAGATCTCGTACATCTGCGGCAGGAGCGAGGGCGGGTCCTGCATGTCGGCATCCATGGTGGCGACATAGTCGCCCTTTGCGTGTTGGAGTCCGGCGAGTAGTGCCGCCTCCTTGCCAAAGTTGCGCGAGAAAGAGTGCCAGCGGATGGCGTATGGATGCGCCGCCGCGGCTTCCGCCTTCATGACGGCGAGCGTTTTGTCTGCCGAGCCATCGTCGATGAGGACTGCCTCAAAGGAGATGCCGGGGTCTTGCTGGGTCATGATGCGAACGACGCCATCGAGCTCTTTGAGAAAGATCGGAAGTGATTCCTGCTCGTTGTAACACGGCACGACGATGGAGATGAGCGGCATGGTGGTTTACCTCTCGCTTGTCTTGGTGGCGAACTTGCCGGGCTGGTCGTCGTAGACGTACTTGCTATACACGTTGACCTCCCACTGCTTTTTTTCGACCTTTGCCACGGAATCGAGGATAAATCCGGTTGCAAGGCTCAGGCCGCACAGGAACATAAACGACGCGGCGAGTATGGCGGTGGGGAAGCGCGGAACGAGGCCGGTCTGGAAATACTCGACAACGATGGGCATGCCCAGGACGAGGCCGATCACCGCAAACAGAAGCGCGACGAGGCTGAAGAACTTCAGCGGGCGGTAGTCCTTGAACAGCGTACCGATCATCGCGACGACTTTAATGCCGTCGCTCACGGTATTGAGCTTGGACTCGGAGCCTTCCGGACGGTCGCGGTACTCGATGGGCACATCTTTGATGCGCCAGCGGTGGTCGACGGCGTGGATCGAGAGCTCGGTTTCGATCTGGAAGCCCTCGGAAAGCACAGGGAAGGTTTTAACGAACGGGCGGCTCATGGCGCGGTAGCCGGTCATGACATCATCGAAGCTGTAGCCATAGATCCACTTGATCATGGCGCGGACCAGATTGTTGCCAAAGCCGTGGAAAGCACGCTTGTTTTCCTCGGCGTAGGTGCCGTTGGAAAGGCGGTCGCCTACGGTCATATCGGCCGCGCCGTTGAGGATAGGCTCGCAGAGGGCCTTTGCCGCCTCGGCGGGGTAGGTGTCGTCGCCGTCGACCATCAGGTAGCAATCGGCGTCGATATCGCGAAACATCTGGCGGCACACGTTGCCCTTTCCCTGACGGGGCTCAAAGCGGACCGTGGCGCCGTGCTCGGTGGCGATGCGTGAGGTATCGTCCGACGAGTTGTTGTCATAGACATAGACCGTCGCTTGCGGAAGCTCGCGGTGAAAGTCGTCGATGACTTTTCCGATGGTGACTGCCTCGTTGTAACAGGGGATAATAACGGCAATCGTTTGCTCGGCCATGAAGGTTCCTTTGGTCGCGTACAATCGAATCGTTTGTTTCGTGGTTAGGATGGGCGCATTGATTCGAGAGTTCAGGTTATTAGATGTGACACGTGCTGTTTTGCTGTTTGCAGCAAGCATCACTACGGTGACGTATTGTAGTGGTTCCTTCGACCTGTTTCCATCTGTCTTGGCATGTGTTGCGATAATCGCATCATTGGTTAATTTCAATAAGTTTACGTGCAGGGATTTTGCATTTCCGTCTGTTGTTGGTAGAGCTTGCTGCTTAGTGATTTCCCTTGTATTTTCGTTTGTTCTTGTGCTGGGAGCGCATATTCGCGTGACAGAACCGGTGATTGCCGGCGGGATTTACGAGAACTATATTGAGCCGTATTCCGCGATTGATTGTGTTGCTTTTTGGGTGATGTCGGCGCTGGTCTTTTGGGTCTTGTCGGTGCTTGTTCAGCTGTCTTGTCGTTGCCGCTGCTGTGTTTTCTGCGAAGACTCGCCGCGGGCGAATGATGGTGACTCGTCCATTCGATTCCTATCTGTTGCGGTCCGTGCTCTAGTGATATTTCTTTTATATCTGCCGTTCTTCCTGAGGTATTTTCCTGGCCTGTTTTTTGGGGATACCTTCTCATCGTTTGCTCAGATTATGGGGTGGAACCCTTTGAGCAACCATCATCCGGTTGTATTCACCATGATGATGGCTGCTTGTATCAAAATTGCAGGCCTCATGGGGATGAGCCCTTCGGTGGGCGTTGCCTTGCTAACGGTGCTTCAGATGGCCTGTGTTGCCAGCGCGTTTGGCTATCTTTCAATTTGGGTGACTTCCCGCTTGGGGGTCTCCTCTCGCTGGTCTTGGCTGCTCGTAGTTTATTTTGGCTTGTCTCGGTATTGCGCTCTATATTCTGTGGCGCTCTGGAAAGATCCGTTGTTTTCCTGCTGTCTTGTCTTGATGGTGACCATGCTTGCCGATGCCGTCATGGGAAAGGATTCCTGGTCGAGCGCGTTGCGTTTGCTCGTTTTTGGGGCCCTGGCGTTGGACGCTATGCTTCTGCGGAATAACGGTTTGTATATTTGCGCCACGCTATTCGTGGTGCTTGCGATAATTGCAGTTTTGGGCCGACTCGGCCGTATTGGCCCGATGGGGTCGGGTTCCCGTTTGGCTATTCCTCTTGGAATTGCAATTGCTGCATGTTTGGCTATTACGGGGCCCGTGTACTCGGCTATGGGCGTTGTTCCATCGGAGGATGTTGAGGCAGCGGGTATTCCGCTTGCTCAGATGGCTCGCGTTGCCGCACTCGATGGAGGTATGTCCGAGTCCGATCGTTCTTATATGAACGAGCTGCTTCCGCTTGATCGTTACAAAGAGGTGTATCTTCCCAGTTGTATCGATTCGCTTAAATGGAATGAAGGCTTTAATGCGGAGCGTCTAAAGGATGAATTTTGGACCCATTGGGCCTCGATGCTTTCGCGTAACCCTTCGATATACTTTGAGGCGTGGGAACTGCAGACGTTTGGTTTTTGGGCCCCAAATGTAAAGGGCGCTGACGGTCTGCCTGAAAACTTTCTCATGGGCGTTCCGTATAACCTTGTGGCCGACGCAAAGGCTTCTACGGGAGTTACATTTCGCAACTTGCTTGCACCTCTCGGCGATGGTGTCGATGTGGCGATTGGACTGAGCGCTTGGTCTATTTCTGGCGCCGTTGTCTTTTGGTTGCTTATGTTTTCGGCAGTTCTTTTGGTATCGCGTGGGCGTTCGCGTTTCGCATTGCCGCTTTTGCCTTTTTTGCTGTTGTACGGAACGCTCTTTATTGCGAGTCCTATTTGGTATTGGCCTCGTTATATCGTGGCTGCTCAATTTGGTCTTCCTGCCGTGCTTGTGGTTGTCGCTCGCGGCATGCTGTCTGGTGAAAGACGTTCCGAAAACGATGTTGTGAGATAGTTCTCCAGTTTCGCAACGCCGCCTTATGGCGTTGAGGGCGGGTCTATACTGTTCGTTTGTCAACGATTACGAGTAAAGGAGTTGCATCCGTGTCGGATCAGACAAAGCAACAAGAAACTCGCAGTCTGCCTGCGACGTTTGCTAAGAACGAATTTGAGAAGGACGCGTTTATCCTTCGTCAGCTCGTTACCAAGGATTTTAAGATCAAGTATCGCCGTAGCGTTCTGGGCGTCGCATGGTCGGTGCTCAACCCACTGCTGATGATGATCGTCATGGCCATCGTGTTCTCGACGATTTTCGCCCAGGGCCGCAATGGCTCAATTACGCCCGAGATGTACCCGCTGTACTTGATCGTGGGTAACGTCACCTTTGCCGTCATGTCCGAGTCTACGAACCAGGCCCTGACGTCGATCGTGGGCGCGGCTCCGCTGCTCAAGAAGGTTAAAGTGCACCGCTGGGTCTTCCCAGTACAGAAGGTGCTCTTCTCGCTGGTTAACTTTGCCTTCTCGCTGGTCGCCGTTGCCATCGTTATGCTGTGGTTCCGCGTTATGCCTTCTTGGCATCTGATTCTGCTGCCGGTCTGCCTGCTGCTGCTTATGTGCTTCTGCATGGGTCTGGGCATGATGCTCTCGGCCCTTACGGTCTTCTTCCGCGACGTTATGCATCTGTGGAGCGTTGTCATTACGGCTTGGACTTACATCACGCCTATTTTCTGGACGACCGACTTTGTTGTGAAGATGCCGCATATCGTTCGGATCTTGGTGTATGCGAACCCCATGTACAACTATCTGCAGTTTATGCGTGATATCTTCTTGTTCCAGACTACGCCCTCGCTTATGACGTTTGGTATGTGCGTCGCTTGGGCGGTCCTTGCGCTTGTTATTGGCTACACCGTGTTCCATAAGTCCGAGCGCAAGTTCATCCTCTACATCTAAGGAGTGCTGTGATGACTGAATCTGTTGTTGATTACAGCGAGCAGCCTCTGGCTGTCGAGGTCGACGACGTTACCATGATCTTTAACATGGCGTCTGAGTCATTGACGAACCTCAAGGAGTACTTCATTAAGCTTGCCAAGCACGAGCTGTTCTTTGAGGAGTTTCGGGCCCTTAAGCATATCTCGTTTGATATTCATCGTGGCGAGGTCGTGGGTCTGGTTGGCACCAATGGCTCCGGCAAGTCTACGATGCTCAAGATTATCGCTGGCGTGCTTGAGCCAAGTGAGGGCAGCGTTAAGGTGCACGGTAACATCGCGCCGCTGATTGAGCTTGGCGCCGGCTTTGACCCCGAGCTGACCGCCCGCGAGAACATCTATCTGAACGGCGCCCTGCTCGGCTATACCAAGGAGTTCATCGATGCCAACTTTGACGGCATTATCGAGTTCGCGGAGCTGCAGAACTTTGTCGATATGCCGCTTAAGAACTTCTCATCGGGCATGGTGGCGCGTATCGCCTTTGCAATCGCGACGATTACCGAGCCCGATATTCTGATTGTTGACGAGACGCTGTCCGTCGGTGACGTGTTCTTCCAGCAAAAGTGTGAGGCACGCATTCAGCACTTTATCCAGAGCGGCGACGTGACGGTTCTGTTCGTTTCGCACTCCATGGAGCAGGTTGAGCGTATCTGCCAGCGTGCCGTTTGGATTGAGAAGGGTGACCTTCGCATGGACGGCCCGGTCGATGAGGTCTGCAAGGCGTACCGCGAGCAGTTCAACTAGGTTATAATTACTTGCGCCTGACAGGCTTGCGCTTGCTTGGGCGTGCGGTTATTTGCTCCATTAGCTCAGTTGGATAGAGCAGGGGACTTCTAATCCCAAGGTCGACGGTTCGAATCCGCCATGGAGCACCATCGTTTATTAAGCCCGGACCGCTTGGAGGTCTGGGCTTTTTTCATCTTGTGTGCTGTGGTTTTGAAGGGTTCGCAATGGGAAGCAAAAGGCTCGACTGGATCGATATTGCAAAGGGGATCGCAATTATTCTGGTCATTGTGGGGCACACCGTCCCAAATCCCTCTCCCTTGCGGCACGCGATCTTCTCGTTTCACATGCCGGTGTTCTTTATTCTTGCCGGGTATACGTTTAGGCCGAAGCCGTGGCGCGAGCTGCTGAGTGGTTCGGTGTCGCGCCTGCTGGTGCCGTATGTGGTTCTTGCACTGGCGTGGCAGGTGCCGACGTTCTTGATGAGCGGCGCTCCTTTGACGAGCGGTACGCTGGTTGCGGGGCTTAAGACGCTTGTGTTTGCCTCGGGCGTTGATGTGCCTGGGTTTGGCGTTACCGCCGTTGGCATGGCATGGTTTTTGGCGGCGCTGTTTACGTCGCGCCTACTGTTTAATGTACTTGTGCGGCTGTTTGATCGCCGCGGGATTGGGGTAGTTTGGCAGGGTGTTGTCTGTGCCGCGATTGCCTTTTGCGGATTGATCGTGTCTCGCTTAATGGGTGTTTACCTGCCGCTCGATTTGGATCTGAGCTGCTATATTGTGCTGCTGATGTGGGTTGGCTATACGGCGCGCCAAAGGGGGCTGGAGCCGAGCGTGAGCAAGCCCCTGCTGTTTATTGGAGCCGGTGTCGCTTGGCTTGTCCTTGGCGCGCTGAGTGGGCTTGAGCTTTCGAGCCGCCGCGTGTATGGGTTTGTGGTTGCGACAGTTGCCGCTCTTGCCGGCAGCTACTGCGTGTGCTGGGTTTCCATGGCGCTGGAGAAGTTGAAAAACGTGCCGGTTGTGGGATCCTTTGAGCGATCGCTCGTGTTCTGCGGACAGGCCAGTCTTGCCATCTTTGCAATCCACGCGGTCGATTGGTTTATCCCCTGGCAGACCATGCCTCTACTTATGATGCTGCCAGCATCGTGGCTCTTCGCATCAATCGTGCGTTGCGCCTGCGATATTGGATTGGCGTACGTGATCAAGAAGGCGTAACAAAAGCAGTGTGACTAAGTTGGCCCCCGCTGTTTCATTTGGGTTTTAAGTAGTCTGATAAGACTTTTCTAACGCATTCAGCGATTGCGGCCATAGAACCTAGTGCAGCACTCTGGCCGTATCATCAACATCCAAAAAGTCATTGGTGGCACCGACGAACTCCTGCATGTTTGTGACGATGCGGCCATCGTTTTCAATGCGGATTTCAAAGCTCTTCCAGGGGAATTTCATGATGTGGTATAAGGTCACCAGCACATCCTGCTCTTTGCCGATCTTGAGTAGCCAGCGGGCACAGTTGTCTCCGCTGGTGGATGCGTTGAACACCATATTTGGGAGATTGCGCACCAGCAGCAGCGTCTTAACGCCGCCGGACAGTTCGAGTGGGGTGATCGAGCCCAGCTGTTTGCTTACGATGTTGTGGGGACCGATGAGCTCTGATCCGTCCACGCTTTTAATCATCTGTGCGGCCATAGGGTCTTCGAACCATGAGTCCAAGTATGAGTTCCTAAAATAGGTTTCGGTATCGTAGATGGAACCGGGGAAATCCCCCAGGTGAATACTCAGCATGTGGGTCTCCAGACGTTGTGTGACTGCAACGATTATATGCCAGTAATTAAATGTCGGCAGCAGCGAGGTCGCTGCTGCCGGCGCTGGAGTTCTGTTCGTGTGAATCGGTGCTAATAAATTGATCCGCGACGCTACTTTACGAGATGCTTTTTCAGCAGCTCCAACGCGTGGGCGTAGCCTTGGAGGCCTTCGCCGGTGATGGTGGCGAAGCAGGCCAGGCGTGCATAGCTCACCTGGCGGAAGTCCTCGCGTGTCTCTACGGCGCTGATGTGGACCTCCACAGCCGGGATGGCGACGGCCTTGAGGGCATCGAGGATCGCCAAGCTCGTATGCGTATAAGCGGCCGGGTTGATGACGATGCCGTCGACCTTGCCGTAGGCCTCCTGGATCTTGTCGACGATGCTGCCCTCGTGGTTAGACTGGAAGACCTCGACCTTGTCGAAGCCCTGTGCGGCACCTGCCTCCTGGCAGATCTGCACTAAGCGGTCGTAGTTGTCGCTGCCATAGATGCCCGGCTCGCGAATGCCGAGCATGTTGAGGTTGGGGCCGTTGATGACGAGTGCTTTCATGGTTGCTTCCTTTGCGATTGGAAAACCACCACAAAGGCGCCTGTCCCCTTTGTGGTGGTTTTGGTTAGAGAGCGGGTGGGAGGGTGTCGAGGAGGGCTTGGGCGGTGTTGGCGGCGCAGTCGCGTGAGTCGATGATGTAGTCGGCCCAGGAGCGGTAGCGCGGCATGCGCTGCTCGGCGAGCTTGTCGATGCCATCGCGCGCCGTGATGGGGCGGCCCTTGTGGGCGAGCTCGTCGAGCTTGCGGTTGAGCATCACGATCTGGCTGTTCTGGTGCAGCAGCGGGTAGTTCTCGTCGCGCGTGACCACGCCGCCGCCGGTGGAAAGCACCAGGCCGCTGCGCTTGGAGATGTCGGCCAGCGCCGCCGTCTCCTGTTCGCGGAACGCCGCCTCGCCGCGCTCGACGATAAAGTCGGCGCAGGGCATGCCCAGGCGCTCCTCGAGGGCGCGATCCAGATCGATGTGCTCTCGTCCCGTGAGCAGGGCAATCTGCTCGCCCACACGGGTCTTGCCCGAGCCCGGCATACCGATCAGCGCGATGTTCTGTTCGCGGCGTGACAGGCGCTCCGTTACGTCCAGAATGCGCTCACGCGGAGTGACCTGGCCGGTGTAGCGCTCAACGGCTTGCGCCGCCTGGGCCACGAGCATGAGCAGGCCGCCGATGCAGGGGATGCCGCGGCGCTCGGCCTCGAGCATCAGGCCCGTGCGTGCAGGGTTGTAGACAATGTCGATGACGCCCTCGAGCGCATCGAGCCCCTCGAGCGTGCAGGGGGCATCGGGACAGTGGGGGAACATGCCGGCGGGCGTGCAGTTGACGAGCAGTGCGGCGTCGGACTGCTGCGCGATGTTGTCGTAGTTGACTTCGCTCGTGCGGCCGACCGGCACGACGATGGCGCCCAGGTCGCCGAGCACCATGCTGGCAGTGGTGCCGGCGCCACCGGTGGCACCGAGCACGAGGGCCTTCTTGCCGGCGACCTCAACGCCCAGCTCCTCGACTAGGCACTGAAAGCCGAAGTAGTCGGTGTTGTCGCCGCGCAGGCGGCCGTCGGGCAGGCGCGTGATGGTGTTGACGTTTCCCATACGCTCGGCGAGTGGACTCAGCTCGTCCAGGTATTCCATGACGGCGCGCTTGTAGGGAATGGTCACGTTGGTGCCTTCCCACTCGTCGCCCGTCATAAAGGCCGCGAGGTCCTCGGGCTCGCGCTCAAAACGCACGTACTCAAGCCCCGCGAGCTCCTTGTAGATGGTCGGGGTGTAGCTGTGGCCCAGCACGCGGCCCAGCACGCCGTAGGGGCGGGTTGTGGCGACGTCAGTCATCTAGAGCACCTCCGTGTAGCTGCCAAAGTAGGTGAAGCTCTCGCACACGTCGTCGATGGAATCGAGCAGGTCATCGAGGGCCTTGCTGCCAAAGGGGCAGTCCAGGTCAAAGTAGAACATAAACTCAAAGTCGTGCCCGGGGATGGGGCGGCTCTCGAGCTTGATAAGGTTGATGTTGAGTGCGTAGAAGCGCTCGAGTACGCGATAGAGGGCGCCCGGTTCGTTGGCCGTGGTGATCATGAGCGAGGTACGGTTGGCGCCGGGGTAGACGCGCGGCTCGCGACTGATGACGACGAAGCGCGTGTAGTTGTTGTCCGAGTCCTGGATGTTGGGCTCCAGTACCTCCAGGCCGTAGAGTGCGGCGCAGCTGCGCGATGCGATCGCGGCAACATCGGTGCGTTCGGAGCTGGCGACCATCTCGGCCGACATGGCCGTGTTGGGGTACTTGGTGGCGTGCAGGTCGTGTGCCTCGATAAAGCCGGCGCATTGGGCAATGGCCTGGCCGTGGCTGTAGACCTCGTGCACGTCCGCAAGCTTGGTGCCGGGCTTGACGAGCAAGTTGTGGTCGATTTTGAGGCGAAGCGAGCGCACGATGTGGAAGTCGAACTGGGCGAGCAGGTCGTAGACGGCGTTGACCGAGCCGGCGGTGGAGTTCTCGATGGGCAGCACGCCAAACTCGCAGAAGCCGTCGCGCACGGCGCACATGACGCCCTCGAAGGTCTCGAAAAACGCGATGTCGGGCACGTCGAAGAGCTTGCACGCGGCGATTTGGCTGTAAGCGCCCTCGACGCCCTGGCAGGCGACGGTGGCCGTTTGAGGGAAGGGCGTGTCGGAGGCTGCAGCCGTGGCGTGGGCCTTTTGCGAGACGGTGATGCCCTTGAGCTCGTTGATGTAGCGCTGCTGCTCGGCCTTGCTCATGCTCATGAGGAGACGGAACAGGGTGATGGTCTGCGCCTCGTAGCGCTCGGGCGCGCGGCTGGCGAGGTTGTTGAGCTTGGAGCGCTCACGGGCGGGGTCGAAGACGGCCTTGCTCATCTCGATTTTTGACTTGGCGACCTCGGTGGCAATGTCCATGCGCTCGACAAAGCTGTTGAGGAGCGTGGTGTCGATGCCATCGATGGCCTGGCGGATGTCAGCAAGGTCCATGGAGACCCCTTTCACGTGTCGGGGGATGTTGAGGGGTGGGTAGTTAGCGCTGGGCGGCGTCTTCGAGGAGGGCGTCCCAGATGGCAAGGGCGGCGGCTGCCTCGGCTACGGGGACAGCTCTGGGGACGATGCAGGGATCGTGGCGGCCGTGGACCGAGAGCTCGGCATTTTCCATAGCGTCCATGTCCACCGTCTGCTGCTCGCGGCCAATGGAGGGCGTCGGCTTTACGGCCATGCGCCACATGACGGGCGCGCCGGTCGAAATACCGCCCAGGATGCCGCCGGCGTTGTTGGACTCGACCTCGATCTCGCCGGTCTCGGCATCGATGCGATACGGATCATTGTTCTCGCTGCCGCGCATGGCGGCCACGGCAAAGCCCATGCCAAACTCCACGCCCTTTACGGCTGGAATGCCAAACGCGATTTGCGCGATGCGGTTCTCGATGCCGTCGAACATGGGGTCGCCGATGCCCGCGGGAAGCCCATAAATGCCGCACTCCACGATGCCGCCGATGCTGTCAAGCTCGTCGCGCGCGGCTAGGATCTCCTCGCGCATGCGGCCGGCTGCGGCGGCGTCAATGCACGGCAGATCGTTCGTAAGGATCGCCTTGCGGTCGGCCTCGCGATAGACTATGTCGTCCATCGGCAGGTCGGAGATGCCGCCGATCTGCGCCACATGCGCCATCACTTTAATGCCGCGGGCCTCGAGTGCCTGCAGCGCAATGCCGCCGGCGATGCACAGGGGTGCCGTTAGGCGGCCGGAGAAGTGTCCGCCGCCGGCGACATCGTGCATGTTGTGATACTTCACGCGCGCAGGGAAGTCCGCATGTCCGGGACGGGGCTTGCGGCGCAGCTCGGAGTAATCCTTGGAGCGCGTGTTGGTGTTCTCGATAATCGCGGCGATGGGCGCGCCGGTGGTATGTCCATCGACAACACCGGCGATGATGTGCGCGGCGTCGGCCTCGCGGCGTTTGGTTGCGGTCTCGTCGCGACCGGGGGCGCGACGGTCGAGGAAGGCCTGCAGCTGCTCCTGGTCCACGGCAATACCAGCGGGGATGCCGTCGAGCGAGCAACCGATAGCGGGGGAGTGCGACTGGCCGAAGATGCTCAGGTGCAATACGTTGCCAAAGGTCGAGGACATGCTATTCCTCCTCGAGTGTGACCTTGCCGCCCAGCAGGCGGTAGTGGTCGAAGAAATCGGGATAGGACTTGTTGACGGCCTCGGCGCCGTGGATCACGACCTCGCCGGTGGCGCGGCTCGCGGCGATAGCGGCCATCATGGCGATGCGATGGTCGTTGTGCGAATCGACCTCGCCGCCGGTGAAGGCATCGACACCCTTGATGATGAGGTCATCGCCGGCAATGCGCACCTGCGCGCCCAGCGCGGTGAGCTCGCGGGTGGTGGTGACCAGACGGTCGGATTCCTTGATGCGCAGACGGGCGCAATCGCGAATAAAGGTGCGGCCCTGTGCCAGCGAGGCCACGGCCGAGATGACGGGCACCAGGTCCGGAATGTCGTGGGCACTCATCTCAAAGCCGGCGAGCTTGTCGGACTGCACGGTGGCGGCGTTGGTGGAGCGCACGATGCGGGCGCCAAAGCGCGAAAGCGCGGCAAGCACGTTACGGTCGCCCTGTGCGGAGCTCAGTGACACGCCCTCGACGGTGATTGGGTTGGTGCCGATGGCGCCGGCGCACAGCCAAAAGGCGGCGTTGGACCAGTCGCCCTCGACGGCTACGCTGCCGGGCGTGCGGTACGAGCCGCTGCTCACGCGGAAGTTCGTGACCTCGGGCTGGTCGTCCTTGGCCGGAATGCGCTCGACGTTGACCTCGACGCCAAAGGCCTTCATGGCCTGTATCGTCAGGTTGATGTAGGGGCGGCTCTCGATGAGGCCGGTTACCTGCACGCAGGAGGGCTGGGCCAGCAGCGGGGCTGCCAGCAGCAGGCCCGAGATGTACTGCGAGCTCACGTTGCCCGGAAGCACAAAGGTGCCCGGGCGCATGCGGCCGCTCGTCTTGAGCGGAAAACCGCCCAGACCCTGTAGGTCGCAGCCGGCGGCGATGATCTCGTCCGAGAGCGGGGAGAGCGGGCGGGCGCCCAGGCGGCCCTGGCCTACGAAGGTGGCATCCGCACCCAGCGCGCAGGCGACAGGCAGCATAAAGCGGAGCGTGGAGCCGCTTTCACCGCAGTCAAGCGTGCCGCCGGCAAGGGCCTTGAGCAGGCCAAACTCAACACTCTTCATGGTGGGGTGGACCTGGAAGCCGTCCTCGACGGTCTCGATGCGAGCACCCAGTGCCGTAAGGCAGCGCACCGTGGCCTCGATGTCGGCGCAGGTGGTGTTGCAGGTGACGTGCGTCTCGCCGTTGGCAAGCGCAGCGCAGATGATGAGGCGATGCGCCATCGACTTGGACGCGATGGCGGGAACGGTGCCCTTGAGCGGGGACGGGGTGATGCGGGCTAGCATGCGGATGCGTCTCCCTTCTGGCCGAGGCCCTCGGCAATGAGTTCGTGGAAAGTGGAAAGTGGCGTGCGGTCGATGCTGCAGCGGCCAATGCCGTGCGGAATCACCAGGTCGATGGTGTCGCCCGCGCGCTTCTTGTCGTGGAGCGCCTCGGCAAAGACGGCATCGGCATCTAGGTCGCAGCGGGTCTTGAGGCCATGGCGGGCGCAGAGCTCCTCAATACGACCGGGCAGTGCAGCATCGCAAGCGCCGTGCAGGGCCGCGGCGCGCGTGATGATGCCCATGCCGATCGACACGCAGTTGCCGTGTCCGAGCTCAAAGTGCTCGCATGCCTCGACGGCGTGTCCGGCGCTGTGTCCAAAGTTGAGGAGCTTGCGCTGGTTGGTTTCGCGCTCGTCGGCGACGACCACGGCGCGCTTGATGTCGATATTGCGGGCGATGATGAGCGCTACGCGGGCCACATCGCGGTTGAGCAGCTCCAGCGTGAGCGGGGTCTTCTCCAGCTCGGCGAAGAGCTCCGGGTCGGCGATCACGGCGTGCTTGACGACCTCGCCGCAGCCGTCAGCGAACTGCTCGGGCGTGAGGGTCGCCAGGCATCCCACGTCGGCGATAACCACGCTTGGCTGCCAAAAGGCGCCGGCCAAGTTCTTGCCGGCAGCCAGGTCGATGGCGGTCTTGCCGCCCACCGACGAATCCACCATGGCGAGCAGGCTCGTGGGGATCTGCACAAACTTGCAGCCGCGCATGTAGGTGGCGGCCACAAAGCCCGCCACGTCGCCCACGACACCGCCGCCGAGTGCCACGATCACGTCGGAGCGCGAAAGCTCGTGCTCGGCCACAAACTCCAAAATGGCAACATAGGTTTCGGCGCGCTTATGGGCCTCGCCGGCTTCGAAGGTGCAGATGCTCACCTCGTAGCCTGACGCCTCCAGGCTCTGCTTAACGGGCATCTGATAGAGCGGGCCCACGTTGGTGTCCGTCACGATGACGGCGCGGGTGCCGCCGGCGGTGGTGCGGACGAGCGGACCTGCCTGCTCCAGCAAAAACGTGCCCACATGCACCTGGTAGGGGCGTGCGGTGTCGATATCGATAGTAATCGCCATAAGCTTCGGTCCTTTCGACCTGGCGTGATGGGTGGTCTAGTGGGAGGCCTCGTCGTCGAGCGCGCGCTTAATGCGGTCGCCCTCGGCAAGGAGATTCTCCAGATAGCGCTGGTCGCGGTCCTTAAGGGCGCGGCTGTAGGCGCCAAGCGATTCGATCAGATGGTCGATCTCGAAGGCGAGCGCATCGGCGTCGTCGATCATGAGCTCGGACCACATCTGAGGATTGAGGTGTGCCACGCGGGTGAGGTCGCGGTAGCTGCCGGCCGAAAAGCCGTGGTGGACCTGAGCGGTCGGGCTCTTAACATAGGCGTTTGAGACGACATGCGCGAGCTGGCTCGTAAAAGCGATGACGCGGTCGTGCTCGGCGGCGCTGGTCACGCTGAACTTGCCAAAGCCCAAGGGGCGCACCATCTCGCGCACCTGGCCTAAAAGCTCCAGCTTGAGCGCATCGTCCACTGCGGGCGGCACGAGCACGAGTGGGGCGCCCTGGAACAGGTCGGCGCGGGAGTGTGCATAGCCCGAGTACTGCGTGCCCGCCATGGGGTGCGCGCCCACAAAGTAAAAACCGTGCTCGCGGGCAAGCTCAAAGGCGCGCTCGCACACGATGTCCTTGACGCCTACGGTGTCGATCACCACGGGGCCCATGATGGCCTCGGTGTCGGTGGCGTCGGCGAGTGCCTGGGCGTGCGCCTCGAGCCACTCGATGCAGGCCTCGGGGTAGCATGCCAGGACGATGATGTCGCACTCGCCGAGCGTCTCGTCGTTGAGCTCGCCGGCGACGGTGCCCATGCTGGCGGCCGTCATCACGTCATCGTCGGGATCCCAGGCCAGCACGCGGACGCCCGCCTGCGCATAGCCGCGGGCAAAGCTGCCGCCGATCAGACCTAGGCCCACTATACCGGCGCATTTGGGACCGCCCTGGTTAACGCGCGCGTTTCTCACCGTACCCATGGCCTACTCCATGGTCTCTTGGCAGACGACATCGCGGATGGCGCGGATGCGGCGCATGGTGTCGTCGAACTGATCGGGGGTGAGGGCCTGAGCGCCGTCGGACCATGCGCGGCTGGGCTCGTCGTGGACCTCGATCTCCAGGCCGTTGGCACCGCAGGCGGTCGCGGCGAGCGCCATGGGCTCAACGTAGCGGGTGTAGCCGGTGGCGTGGCTGGGGTCGGCGACGACGGGCAGGTGCGACAGGTGGTGCAGCACCGGCACGGCGTTGAGGTCGAAGGTGTTGCGGGTGCGGGTCTCGAAGGTGCGGATGCCGCGCTCGCACAGGATGACGTTGTCGTTGCCCTCGCTCATTATGTACTCGGCGGCCATGAGCAGCTCATCGATCGTGCCGGACATGCCGCGCTTAAGCAAGATCGGAGTCTTGGTCTTGCCGACCTCTTTGAGCAGGGGGAAGTTCTGGGCGTTGCGGGCGCCGATCTGCATGACGTCGATCTTCTTGTCCAGGAAGACCTGCACGTCGCGTGGGTCCATGATCTCGGTGACGATCGGCATGTCGAGCTCAGCAGACGCCTCGCACAGCAGGTCCAGACCGGCGGGTCCCATGCCCTGGTAGGCGTACGGGGAAGTGCGGGGCTTGTAGGCACCGCCGCGCAGCATCGTGGCACCGGCGGCCTTCACGCGGCGGGCGATGCGGATGAGGTTCTCGCCCTCGACGGAGCACGGGCCGGCGATGACCTGGAACTGATCGCCGCCGATCTTGACGCCGTGGCCGCAGTCGATGACGGAGTCCTCGGGGTGGAACTTGCGGTTGGCGCGCTTGAACGGCTCGGAGACGCGCTGCACGCGCTCGACGACATCCATGGACTCGAGCAGGAATGGGTCGATCTTGGTCGTATCGCCCACCAGGCCGATGATCGTCTCATTCTCGCCGCGCGAGACATCGGTCTTCAGGCCCTTTTTCTCAATCCAGCTGACGATATGGCTGACGGCCTCGTCGCTGGCGCTCTCTTTTAAAATTGCAATCATGGTGTGCCTCTCACCTCGATGGATAACCCTTGCAAAAACGGCCCGCATCGCGAGCCGTGTATATATGGTGCATGAGAGTTTATACTATCTGACTCGCTTTTGCCTTCTAAAGTGGGCCGTTGAGCCGCGTCTTCCTCGGAATTGCAAAGCTTTTTCTTTTATTTTGATAGCCCGTGGTGCACTTGGGTATAATGCCAAACGTTAGCCCTATTAGCTCAGGGGATTAGAGCGTCTGCCTCCGGAGCAGAAGGCCGTTGGTTCGAATCCAACATGGGGCACCATCGAACGTGAGACCGTCCGAACCTCGCATGGTCCGGGCGGTTTTTCTTATACCGACGCGACGTGATGGGACGTGGTATGGCAGCAACGGATATCGAGCGCGGACTCTCGACCGCCGAGGTCGAGGAGCGCATCGCCGCCGGTAAGATCAACCGCAACATGGAGCTCAAGACCAAGTCGGTCAAAGAGCTCATCATCGAGAACCTCTGCACGCTGTTCAATTTGATCAACGTGATCTTGGCGTTCCTGGTCATTTTGACCGGTTCGTTTAAGAATCTGACGTTCCTGTTCGTGGTGTTCCTCAATACCGCTATTGGCGTCATTCAGTCCATGCGTTCCAAGAAGATGGTCGATAAGCTCACGCTGCTGACCTCCAAGAAGGCCATCGCGGTGCGCGACGGCTCCGAGGTGGAGCTCGACCTGGACCAGATCGTGCTCGACGACATCATCCGCCTGGGGCGCGGCGACCAGATCCCCGCTGACGCAGTGGTGGTTTCGGGCGAGGCGCTCGTGAACGAGAGCCTGCTGACGGGCGAGAGCGATCTTATTAAGAAACAGCCCGGTTCCGAGCTCATGAGCGGCAGCTTTATCGACTCGGGTCTGCTGCGCGCCCGCGTGATCCATGTCGGCGCCGACAACTACGTGGCCAAAATTAATAACGAGGCCAAGTACGTCAAAAAGGTCAATTCCGAGATCATGAACGCGCTTAACGCCATCGTGCGCTTTGCGAGCATCATCATGATCCCGCTCGGTTTGGCGTTGTTTGCCTCGAGCGTGAGCGAGCTGTGGGATGCCGCGGGAACCCCGGGCAATAGCGCGCTTTCATGGTGCTTCTCCGAGCTGTTGGCTGGTCATGTGCCTTCGTCGGCGCTGCTGTCCACGGTGGGCGCCCTGCTGGGCATGATCCCGCAAGGCCTGGTGCTGCTGACCTCGTCGGTGCTCGCCATCGCCACGGTGCGCCTGGCCCGCCGCAAGGTACTCGCGCAGCAGCTCTACTGCATTGAGACGCTCGCGCGCGTCGACGTGCTGTGCCTGGACAAGACGGGCACCATCACGTCGGGCCGCATGGAGGTCGAGGGTACCTATCCGCTGCCGGTCGAGGGTATGGGTGCGGGGGAGGGCGACGCCGCCGTTCCCGTCGATACCACGGTGCTCGATTTTGCGCTGGCTAACGTCGCACGTGCGACCTCGGCCGATGCCAACGAGACCTGTCAGGCGCTGCTCAACTATTACGCCGACCGTCCGGTCGAGGTGTCCGAGCCACTGTCGGTCATTCCGTTCTCGTCTTCCAAAAAGTGGAGCGGCGCGTCGTTTGCACAGGGCTCATATGTGATGGGTGCGGCGCAGTTTGTGCTCTCTGATCGTGCGTTTTCCCAGGTCGAGAACCGTGTCGCCGAGCTTGCCGATACCTGCCGCGTGCTCGTGGTGGCGCTCGTGGACGGCTTTACGCCCGATGGCGATATGGTGGGCGAGGCCGAGCCCGTGGGCTTTGTGACCATCCGCGACGAGATTCGTACCTCGGCGGCCGAGACCATCGGCTACTTTAACGAGCAGGGCGTGACCCTCAACGTGATCAGTGGCGACGACCCGCGTACGGTGTCGTCGATCGCACGCGTGGTGGGCGTGCCGGGGGCGGACGCTTATGTGGACGCCACGACGCTCGATACGCCGGCCAAGCTCGATGCCGCAGTGGACCGCTACCATGTCTTTGGTCGTGTGACCCCGCAGCAGAAGCGCGAGCTCGTGCAGGCGCTCAAGCGCCGCGAGCACACCGTGGCCATGACGGGCGACGGCGTCAACGACGTGCTGGCGCTCAAGGAGGCCGACTGCTCCGTCGCCATGGCGGCCGGCTCCGATGCCGCGCGTAACGTGGCCGAGATCGTACTTGTCGACAACGACTTTGCCTCGATGCCCGCCGTGGTGGCCGAGGGCCGTCGCTCCATCAACAACCTGCAGCGTTCGGCTTCGCTGTTCTTGACCAAGACGCTGTTCTCGATGGGCCTGGCGGCGCTGTGCATCGCGCTGCCGCCGTACCCTTTCGAGCCGATTCAGATGACGCTCATCAACTTCTTCTGCATTGGCGCGCCGGGCTTTGTCTTGGGCCTGGAGCCCAACAATGCTCGCGTGAAGGGGTCGTTCCTGACGAACGTGCTCAAGCGGGCACTGCCGGCGTCGATTGCGGTCATTTTGGCCGCGGCGCTCGATATCTTTGTGGCGCGCGTGTTTGGCTTTAACCAGCTCACGCTGTCTACGATGTGCCTGCTTACGTCGTGCGCGGCGAGCGTCAGCCTGATCTGGCGCATCTCGCAGCCTCTCACGCCCTTGCGCGTGGTGCTCTTTGTGTTTGTAGTCGCTGGCATCTTGGTGGGTGTTATCGGATTCCCGGAGCTGCTGTCTATTGCCAACCTGTCGATGGGCCAGATGGTTATCTTGGCTGTCATCGTGGCCTTTACCTGCTCGGTGTTCTTTAAGCTCGCCACGATGATGGATTCGCTTAAGCCGCGTCGTCGTCATGCCGCAACTGGTTTTGGTCGCGGTGTGCGCGTCCGCCTGGGTCGCGGTGGCGGCAAGGTGAGCTCGACGGGTTCGACGGCGGAGCGTTTTGCCAAGCGCGTCGCCGCCGACATGGCGCAGCGCCGCGAATCTCGCACCGTTCGTGAGGCCGAGGCCCGCGCACTCGAGGGCGTGGCCCAGGCCCAGCCCAAGAAAAAGAAGAGTACCGGAGCCAAGCGCTCTCGCGTAACCAAGTCCGCCCAAGGCATCAAAGTCTCGATGCCAAGCAAAAAGAAGAAGTAACTACGCGCCCTGGCGATGTTGAATTGGTGCCTTGCTCCTGTGGGGCCGTGGCGATGTTATGCTCTAACCTCGATTGTTTGAATTGCTTCGAAAAGAGGATGCCGTGATCTGTCCGCATTGCCTTAAGACCATCGAGGACGGCGCCTCGTTCTGCCCCTACTGCAACGCCTATGTGGGTCCGGGCGATGGTCCCGAGCACACCGAGTTCGTGTTCTGTGAGGGCTGCGGTGCCCGTCTTTCTCCCCATGATCGTACGTGCCCCAAATGCGGACGCCCCGCTCCGGGTATCCTCTCCGAGGACGCGGCCGCATCCGACCTGGCAGCGGGCCGCACGGCGGGCTTTCCGCGCCTAACGCAAGAGCAGATCGATACCGAGGTGCCGCATGCGCCGGCCTCTGCCGCTGCGGTGCTTTCGGACGCCGCCGACCCCAATGAGACCTGCGTGCTGCCGGCTTTCGATAAGGATTTCGGTATCCCCAAGGTCGATATTCCCATGCCCGTTTCCCTGCATGACGATGCTCAAAAACCCAAGCGCAAGGTGCACCCCGACGAGGACGCCTATCACAAGCACAAGCGTCATATTCCCAAGCCGCTTATCGTAATCGCGGTCCTTGCCGTCGTTTGCGGCGGTGCCTATTGGTTCGTGACGACCGATCCCATGGGTGTTATGCCCGGCTTCTACGACCAGTTTGGCCAAGCTGCACAGACCACCTTCCCCACGCGCCAAAAGGGCGAGGCCACTGAGGACGATACCAAGCAGGACGATTCTGCGGAGGTGGTCCAGGAAGAAACCGTGCTCACCGATGATCAGCTCTATACCAGGCTCGACGGTCTGTATCAGACCATCGTGTCCTACGCTGACGAGGACCAGATCGGCGAGGTCATCGATTCCTTTAACAACGGCTATCTCCGAACGCCGCTGTCCACCCGTCAGGAGCTGTCGCAGAGTGCCTACGCCCTGCGCGACCAGATCAAAAAGACGCAAGATGAGCTCAACAACCTTAAGTACCAGGACGATACGGTCTATGCGGATGACATCGCCCACTTAAAGCAGCTTGCCGAGTGGATGTATGAGCGCGTTGACGTGATCTGCCAGAGCTGGGATATCTCGCTGGCCATTCCCGATGGCGAGTCGATGAGTTCCCACCAAAGCGAGATCCTGGCGCCCATCGCGCAGGGTGGCAACAGCGCGCTGAACCAGTACGATGCCAATGTGGGTTCCTGGAAGCCGCAGCAGCGTTCCTAAAATTAGTTCGCCATAGTCGGCATAACCTACGTGCGCAATTGATGTAAGCCCGTGCTTATTGCTACAATTCGTACAAATATGCTTTAAACGCACGAGGAAGGAAACACATGTTTGGTTTTAAGAAAGAGCTCTACACGCCCGAGTATCAGCTTGTCGGCGACGAGTGCGCCGTAATCGAGACGTCGAAGGGTACCATCAAGGTCAAGTTTGACGGCGAGGGCGCTCCCATTCATGTCGCGAACTTCTGCGAGCTTTCCACGATGGGCTTCTATGATGGCCTTAAGTTCCATCGCTATGTGCCCGGTTTTGTTATCCAAGGTGGCGACCCCAATACCCGCGACATGTCCGGCGCCGACGTCGCCGCCGGTCTTGAGGGCCCCGACGGCATGCCCGGTACCGGTGGCCCCGGCTACTGCATCAAGGGCGAGTTTGCCACCAATCCGCGCAACAGCCATGTCGATGGCGCCCTTGCCATGGCACGCTCCATGGATCCCGATTCCGCGGGTTCGCAGTTCTACTTCTGCCTGGGTGCCCAGCATAACCTCGATTCTGGTTACACCGTCTTTGGTACCACGGTCGAGGGTCTCGATGTGATTTCGCAGCTGCGTGCCGGCGACGAGATCGTCCATGTCGAGATTGTTCACGAGTAAAGGGGACTTTCTTGAATAGCCAGCTGATCCAACAGGGCCGCGCCGCTTACCGCGCGGGTGATTTTTCTGCTGCAGCCCAGATGCTTGGGGCGGCAAAGACTCCCGATGAGATTATGGGCGAGGCCGATCACCTTCGTGGCAACGCCTTGATGCACCTGGGCATGTATGCCGAGGCTGCCGAGGCCTATGCCGCCGCCCTCAACGACGGCACCTACGGCAAGCGCGGCGCGCTGCTCACCAACCGCGGCAAGGCGCTCGCCGCCGTGGGCGACTACACGACGGCCGCCCAGGCTTTCTCTGCCGCTACGCAGGATGCTTCCTATGCCACGCCGTTCAAGGCCTATCTGGGCCTGGGCAATGCGCTGTTCCAGTCGGGCGACTATGCCAACGCGGGAACCGCCTTCCGTCAGGCTGCCATCGACGGCGCCAATCCGGCTCCTGCCGCCGCACTCGGCGAGCTCGGTCGTTGCTTCATTAAGCTCGGCCGTCCGGCGGATGCCGTGGAGACCTACCGCACGGCTATCGACTTTGCCGGTCCCCGCGACGACACGCGTGCGCTCAACGCCGGCATGGGTCAGGCGCTTTCTGCCGCCGGCCGTCCCTCCGACGCACTCGATGCCTTTAACGCCGCTACTGCCGATGGCATCTACCAGCTCACCTCCGAGCAGGCCGACGACCTTGCCCGCGTGCACGATTCGCTTGCCGCGCTGTCTGCCCAGACGGCCATGGCCACGGCTCCGGCGCCCGCGATGGACGCTTCTGCCGTCGATCCGCTCGATCCTACCGGCGCGACCGGTCAGTTTATGCCCGATCCCTCGGACACCGGCTTCTTTACGCTGTCCGAGTCCGAGATGGTCCAGCAGGACCGTCAGGATCGTAAGCAGGCCAAGGTCCGTCGTCGCCATCGCCACACGGGTCTTAAAGTCTTCATCGTGCTGCTTCTGCTCATTTTGATCGCCGCGGGCGGTCTGGGCTTTGCCTACACGCGCGGCTTTGGCTTCCCGTCTCAGGAGTCTGTCGTTACCGATCTGTTCCAGGCTGCCGGTGACGGTGACACCGCAAAGGCCGAGTCTTGTCTGGCCTCGAGCCTGTCCGAGGACGCTAAGTCGATGATCATCTCCTCCATTCCGCAGGGTGCCACCGTGTCCGTCGAGGGCATGGATCAGTCCATGACCGAGACGACCGCTAAGGTGAAGGCATCGCTGTCCAAGGGCGGCGAGCAGGAGTACACCGTCAAATTCGTGCGCTCCGACAACCATATCGGCTGGGTCGTTTCTTCGCTTGATATGGATTTCTCGGCTGCTGACAACCAGTAGTGACCTTATGGGATTTAGCTTTGCCCGGCGCTTCACCGCAAGTGAGGTGCCGGGCTTGCGCTAGTATGATGAGCTAGTAGTTTTCCAGCAATCATCCAACACATCAGGAGTTGCGTTGTTTTCTTTGATGGATATGTTCTTCGGTAGCTATGCGGGCGATCTTGCCATCGACCTCGGCACCGCAAATACGCTTGTCTCCGTGCGCGGCAAGGGCATCGTCATTCGCGAGCCCTCCGTTGTCGCCATCGACAAGAACGACGAGCGCATCCTGGCGGTCGGTATCGAGGCAAAGCGCATGCTCGGCCGTACGCCCGGCAACATCGTGGCCGTTCGTCCCCTGAAGGACGGCGTCATCGCCGACTTCGATGTTACCGAGGCCATGCTTCGCTACTTTATCGATAAGGCGTCCGAGAAGCGCTATCCGTGGACTCCGCGTCCGCGTGTTGTCGTCTGCGTTCCCTCCGGTGTCACGTCGGTTGAGAAGCGCGCTGTCTTTGAGGCCACGATCCAGGCCGGTGCCCGCCAGGCCTATCTGATCGAAGAGCCTATGGCCGCCGCTATCGGCGCCGACCTTCCCGTTGAGGAGCCCACCGGCTCCATGGTCATCGACATCGGTGGCGGTACCACCGAGGTTGCCGTTATCGCTATGGGCGGCATCGTCGTTTCGCAGTCCATTCGTATTGCCGGTGACGAGTTCGATCAGGCCATCCTCACGCACGTTCGCGATGCCTACAACCTGGCCATCGGCGAGCGTACGGCAGAGGACATCAAGATCAAGGTCGGTTCCGCCGTGCCGCTCAAGGACGAGCTCGACGTCGAGGTCAACGGCCGCGACGTGATCACCGGTCTGCCCAAGACCGTGCGCATCGAGAGCGAGGAGATTCGTCGCGCGCTCAACAAGCCGCTCGACGAGATGGCCAAGGCCGTCAAGGACGCACTCGACGCTACGCCTCCTGATCTTGCCTCGGACCTTATGTACTACGGCATTTTGCTGACCGGTGGCGGCGCGCTGCTGCGCGGTCTCGACGTGCGCCTGCGCGATGAGACCGGTGTTTCGGTCAACGTCAGCCCCACGGCGCTCGATAACGTCGTTAACGGCTGTGCCCGCGTGCTCGAGGCCAATGCGTTTGATGGCGGCTTCGTCCAGACCAATGCTTAATTTCCAAAAGGTGGATTCCATTTGGCACGATCTTCGGGTTTCTCCACAAATCTGAATACCAAGCGACAATCAACGGGTATGCGCCCGTTGATTGTTTTCAGCCTGATTTCGGTGTTGCTGCTCACGTTTTACATCCGCGAGGGCGAGGCAGGACCGATTCATGCCGTGCGCTCGGGCGTGACGACGATTACCTCGCCGGTGCGCTTTGTGGGCTCGGCTGTGGCGGCTCCCTTCAATGCGATCGGTAACGTGTTCTCTAACCTTACGGCGTCGCAGGACACGCTTGACGAGCTTAAGAAGCAAAACGAGGAACTGACCTCTAAGGTTGCCGAGCTCTCCGAGGCTCAAAAGACCGCCGAGCGACTGGAGGGGCTGGTCGGCCTGCAGTCGACCTACAACCTCAAATCAACCGCAGCTCGTATCGTCGGCGCTTCGGGCGATGCCTGGACCTCGACCGTCACCATCGATAAGGGTTCTGCCGACGGGCTTACCATCAACATGCCCGTGACGAGTTCTGCCGGTGTCATAGGCCAGATTATCGAGGTCTCGGCCAAGACGTCCACCGTGCGCCTGATTGGCGATGAGAACTCGGGCGTGTCCGCCATGGTGCAGGATACGCGCGCCCAGGGCATGCTGCAGGGTCAGGCTGACGGCACGCTGCGTCTTGAGTACGTGAGCGTCGATTCCGACGTTAAGGTTGGCGACATCATCGTGACCTCGGGCATTGGCGGTGTGTTCCCCAAGGGTCTACCGCTCGGCACCGTCTCGTCGGTTGAGAAATCGGCAAACGACGTGTACTACACCATTGTGGTGCGCGCCCAGACGACGGCCGAGAACAACGAGGAAGTGCTGGTCATCACCTCGCTGACCGACGAACAGTCGGCCTCGGATGAGGACGTGAACACGGCCAACAGCACGCCGCAGGGAACGTCGCGCGATGCTGCGACCAAGACGAAGGACGAGAGCCTGGATGACAGTTCCGACACGTCCGAGACGACCGATTCCGGCTCGAGCGAATAGGGGGCATGTCCATGGATCTACACGAGCAGGGGATGAGCTCCCGCACGTTTGTAATCGCCGCCATTGTGTGCGTGCTGCTGCAGGCAGGCCTGGCGCCGCAGATCTCCATTGCGGGCGGTCGCGTCAACTTTATGATTATCCTGGTGTGCCTAAGCGTGTTCTCGGGCGACCCGACCCGTGCCGTCGTGTGCGGTTTTTGCAGCGGCTTGTTCTATGACCTTTCCGCTGCCGTGCCGGTGGGCGTTATGTCGCTCCTGCTGACCGTGGGTTCTTTTGCCCTGGTGCATAGCGCTGCCGGTCAGACGGGCGGTACCCCGAGTGCGCGCGGCATCACGGTGGGTGCCTTCGCGCTCGTTATTAATGTGATCTACAGCATCATCTTGCTGTTTATGGGTTTGGAGACGAGCTTTGTCGTGGCGATCTTCGGCCATGCGCTGCCGTCTTCGATCCTGACGGGTCTGGTTGCCATTCCGTTTTTGATGTCCGGCGTCGTGCCGCAGTCCGGTTATGGATTCTCCGCACGTGGCGGACGCCAGACGGGCATGCGCTTTAAGCCCAAGACCCGTAAGCTCAAATAGGGGAGGCTCGTAGATGTCTTCCCAGATGACGGTTATTATCGCCGGTATCGTGCTGGTTGTGGCCATCGTGGTCGCACTGGTCATCATGCGTCGCGGCGATTCTCGTTTTACCTACGATACGCAGCATGGAACGGCCCCGCGCGCCACCGAGGGCGAGGGCAATACCGCGGCGACCGCCTTTAAGGGCCGCTTCTCCATCCTCACCACGGGCGTGGGCGCGATGTTCGCGGCGCTTGCCGTCAAGCTGTGGGGCATGCAGATGGTCTCGTCGGACTATTACGAAAAACAGGCTAATAGCAATCAGACGCGCACCGTTACCACACCCGCTGTGCGCGGCCGCATCCTCGACCGCAATGGCGTGGCGCTTGTCCAGAACCGTCCCTCACTTGCTGTCGTGGCCTACCGCGACCTTGCCGAGGATGAGGTTCTGGTTCGCCATCTTGCCAACGTGCTCGGTATGCCCTACGTGGCGGTGCTGCGCAATATTCAGGACAATTCCGAGGGCGCCCAGAGCCTGCATACCATCGCGACGGACGTCCGTCGCTCCACGGTTGCCTATATTCAGGAGCACGCCGGCGAGTTCCCGGGCGTCAAGATTGCCGAGCGTACCGAGCGCCAGTATCCATATGGCGAAACGGCATGCCATATCTTGGGCTATACCGGCACCATTACCTCCGAGCAGCTCGAGGCCCAGAATAAGAAAACCTCTGGTGATGATGATGCTTCTGCTGGCCGGATTACGTACCAGTCGGGCGATATCGTGGGCCAGGCGGGTGTTGAGAGCTACTACGAAAACCTGCTGCAGGGTATTCGTGGCGAGCAGACCGTCAAGGTCGATGCCTCGGGCAATGTGACCGGTCAGGCCGGCGCCGTGCCCGCCAAGGCCGGCTCCGACATTAAGCTCACGCTCGACCTTAAGATCCAACAGGCCTGTGAGACGGCGCTGGCGAGCGCCATCGAGCTTGCCAAGACCACTGGCTACAGCAATGCCGGCAACGGCGCTGTGGTGTGCCTCGATCCCAACAATGGCGAGATCCTGGGCATGGCGAGCGAGCCCAAGTTCGATCCGTCCGTCTTTATCGGCGGCGTCTCAAATGACGTGTGGACCGAGCTCAATGATGACAAGGGTTCGCACCCGCTGCTCAACCGCGCCATTAGCGGACAGTACATGTCGGCCTCGACCATCAAGCCGCTCTCTGCACTGGCTGGTCTTGAGTTTGGAACCTACACTTCAACGCAGACAACCAACTGCACGGGCTATTGGACGGGCTTGGGCAAGGCTTGGGGCAAGCGCTGCTGGCTGACGTCTGGCCACGGCACCATGACGCTGCAGTCGGGTATCGCCAACTCGTGCGACCCCGTCTTCTACGACATGGGCAAGGCGTTCTTTTATGACGAGCAACATTCCGAGGGCCTGCAGGAGGTCTTTCGTCGCTGGGGCCTAGGCAAGACCTGCGGTATCGATCTGCCGAGTGAGGGCGCGGGCCGTATTCCCGATGCCGAGTGGAAAGAGTCGTACTTTACCGACGCCTCTGCCGAGGACCGCAAGTGGAATGCCGGCGATATGACCAACATTGCCATCGGCCAGGGCGACATCCTGGTGACGCCCCTGCAGATGGCGTGCGCCTATATGGGTCTTGCCAACGGCGGCAAACAGTACGTGCCTCACGTGTTTTTGTCTGCCGTGTCGCGCGATGGCGACGGCGATGCCTATAAGTACAACGGCAAGGGCAAGAAGAAGCGCCTGGAGGCCAAGATCAACAGCGATTCGGATTTAGCTCTTGTTCGCAACGGTATGCACGACGTGATTTACACGGCATCGACGTCCCTGGCGGCTCACTTTGGCACCCTGACGCCGCAGGTATACGGCAAGTCGGGCACGGGCGAGAAAAGCGGCGAGGACGAATACGCGTGGTTCTGCGCCTATGCACCGTCCGATGATCCCAAGTATGTTATCGCTACTGTCCTGGAGCAGGGCGGCGGTGGCTCGGATACCGCGATGCATGTCGTGCGCGACGTGCTCGGCGTGATTTATGACGAGCCCGATACCTCTTCGGCCTCGGGCGATTCTTCGGTTCGATAGGAGGTTGCGATGGATTTTTCTCCGGCGGATCTGTTCCGTTCAACCAAGACCGGCTCTCGCAGCAGCCTGGACCGCGTCAACAAGCAACTTTCGGCCTCGCGCGGCACGTTTCGCCAGAAGGTGCACATCGGCGTGCTGCTGGCAGCCTTGGCGCTCGTTGCCTATGGTGCCATCATCATTTGGTCGGCCTCGCAGTTTAAGGCCGACGCCTCGTTCTCGCGTCACCTGCTGGGTATCGGTATTGGCGCGGTGCTTGCGGTGCTCGTCTGGCGAACCGATCTGCGCGGCATCTCTAACTTCTCGACGGCGCTGCTCGTCATCGATCTCATTGTGATTTTCTCGCCCAAGATTCCGGGTCTGTCCTATACGGGCGGTCTGGGCATGACGGGTTGGATCAAGATTCCCGGTATCGGTCTTACCTTCCAGCCGGTCGAGCTCGCCAAGCTCATCACGATCTTCTTTATCGCCACGCTTGGTTCGCAGTACAACGGCCGCATCGATACTGTCCGCGACTACATTAAGCTCTGCGGCATGCTGTCCGTTCCGTTTTTGGCCGTCGTCGCCATGGGCGACCTAGGTTCGGGCCTGGTCGTCTTGGTGTCGGGTGCCGTTGTCATCTGCATGAGCGGTGCGCGCCGCGAATGGGTGCTGTCGACCTTGGCGCTGCTCGTGGGCTTGGTGGCGCTCGTCCTGGCGCTCGATTCGGTCTTCGATTCGCTGCTCGGCCACGATGTGCTCATTAAGCAGTACCAGATGAACCGACTGACCGTCTTTATCGACCCCGATAATGCCGATTCGGACGATGCCTATAACTTGCAGCAATCGCTCATCGCGGTTGGATCGGGTGGCTTTTTCGGTAAGGGGTTGGGCCATGCGACGCAGTCTGCCGGTGGCTTTCTGCCCGAGTTCCACACCGACTTCGTCTTCGCCTTTTTGTCCGAGACCTTTGGCTTCTGCGGCTCCTTTTTGCTGCTGTGCCTGTACGTGCTGCTCATGTTCTCGACGATTCGCGTCGCCTTTAAGTGTGAGTCGCTCTTCTTGCGGCTCTCATGCGTGGGTATCGTCGGCATGTGGGCATTCCAGACCTTCGAGAACATCGGCATGTGCATCGGCATGATGCCGATTACCGGTATTCCGCTGCCGTTCATTAGCTTCGGTTCGTCCTCGATGATGATCCAGTTGCTGACGGTGGGTATCGTACAATCCATATGGCGGCATCGTTCGGGCGCCGTGTAACCGCTGGAGGGGTTTGCTATGAAGATTCCCGTGGACAAGCTGACCCGCGTCTTTAAGATGGGCGCGACTACCAAGAAGGATTCCGACACGCCGGTTCGCGTGTCTGTCTACCTCGATTCGTCTGCGTCGCGTTTTTTGGTCGAGACGGTGCGCGATGCCTTCGTGCCACAGACGACGTCGGGCATTGTGCGCGTTGAGCGCCTGGGGGAGGACCGTATCGTCCCCAAGACCGATACCGATGTGGTTCTGGTGCTTTCGTGTGGGTCTGACCGCCTTGAGAGCGCCGTGCGGGAGCTCGTGATCGCCGGCGCGCCCGTGTGCGTGCTTGCCGAGTCAGCTGTGGAGGTGCCGTTTATCGAGGAGTCCACGCCCATGCTCGGCGTGGTGGCGGCTACCGATAAGACGTATCTGCTCGAGACGCTTGCCCGCTGGATTCTCGATCGTACGGACAAGGAGACGGCTTTTGCCTCCAACTTTGCCTTTATGCGCATCGCGGCGGCAAATCGCATCATTACCTCGTGCGCGCTCACCAACATGGTGACGGGCGCCCTGGTGTTTTTGCCGGGTGCCGACTATCCCGTGATGGCGCTGGCGCAGGTGGGCATGCTCTTTGAGCTCGCGGCCATCTTTGGGCGCGGTATTAAGCCCGAGCGCGGTTATGAGGTCGCGGGCGTGCTTGCCGGCGGCTTGGTGCTCCGCGCCGTCACCCGCGCCCTGGTAAAGCAGACGCCGCATATTGGGTTTGCCGTCAAGGCGCTGACCGCCGCCGCGGGTACCTATGGCATGGGCCGTGCGCTCGTTTCGCTGTACGAGCGCGACATCGACTACAGCCGTGCCAACGAGGTGGCCGCCGCCACGTTCTCGCGCGTTCGCGACCTGGTGACCACGGTTGCCGGCGCTACTCGTCCCATGGGTCCCTTTGAGGACGCATCTGATCTCGCTGCTTAGGGGTTTCTTTTGCGCGCTGTGTACCAAGACTGTTTTCATCTGATTGAGCCGTTGCTCGCCAAGGTCGAAAAGCCGAGTCGCTATATCGACCATGAGTGGGGCACGCTCTCAAAGGCCGATGCCGACTATCGCTGCTGCATGATCTATCCGGACGTGTATGAGGTCGGTCTGCCCAACCAGGGCATCGCCATTCTCTACAACATCCTTAATCAGGCCGAGGGCATCTCCTGCGAGCGCGGCTACGTGCCGTGGCCCGATATGGGCGATGCCATGCGCGAGGCGGGGATTCCGCTGCTGTCGCTCGAGGGTGCAGCGCCCGTGGCCTCGTTCGACATCGTCGGCATGCACGTACCGCACGAGATGGCTGTGACGAACTTCCTCGAAGCGCTCGATCTCGCCGGCATTCCTCTGTTGGCCGCCGACCGTACCGAGGACGATCCCATCATCGTCGCCGGTGGTCCCTCGGTGTATAACCCCGAGCCGTACGCGGCATTCTTCGATGCCATCCTCATTGGCGAGGGCGAGGAGTCGCTACTCGAGATCTGCCAGCTGCATCGCCGCTTGCGCGACGAGGGCGTCTCGCGCGCTCAGATTGTCGAACGGCTCGCGACGGTCGCCGGTACCTATGTGCCGTCCCTGTATGAGGTGCGTCATGACGGGCCCTGCTCGCCGCATGGCTACACCGTGCCGCGCGAGGGCAAGGACGTCCCGCCGGTAGTCTACAAGCGCGTCGTCGAGGACTTTGGCGCCACCAATCCGCTTTCTCAGTCGTGCGTGCCGTATGCGCAGCTCGTCCACGATCGCCTGTCTATCGAGATCCTGCGTGGCTGCGCCCGCGGCTGTCGTTTTTGCCAGGCGGGCATGACGTATCGTCCGGTACGCGAGCGCTCGGCCGACCAGATCGTGTCATCGGTAATCCAGGGCTTGGAAAAGACTGGCTATGACGAGGTGTCGCTTACCTCGCTTTCGACGACCGACCACTCCTGCATCCGCGACGTGCTCGGTAGGCTCAACCGTCGTCTGGAGGACACGGGTATTCGCGTGTCCATTCCGTCGCAGCGCTTGGATTCGTTTGGCGTTGATATGGCCGAGTCGGTCGCCGGCGAAAAGAAGGGCGGCCTGACGTTCGCGCCCGAGGCGGGCAGCCAGCGTATGCGTGACATCATCAACAAGAACGTGACCGAGGAGGACTTGGACCGTGCGGCCAAGGCAGCCTTCGAGGCCGGCTGGAACCGCATGAAGCTCTACTTCATGATGGGCCTTCCCGGCGAGCGCGACGAGGACATCGTGGCCATCGCCAACCTGGCCGATCACGTGCTGGAGCTCGGTCGCTCCGTGGTGCCCAAGGCGCGCCGCGGGTCGATCTCGGTGTCCATCTCGGTATCGGTGTTTATCCCCAAGGCGGCAACACCCTTCCAGTGGTGCCCGCAGCTCGATTACGACGATGTCAAGCGCCGTCAGAAGCTCCTCATCACGAGCGTTCGCAACCGTGCGGTCCGCGTGCACTACCACGATGCCGAAACCTCGCTCGTCGAGGCCGCGCTGTCTCGCGCCGGCCGTGACATGACGCCTGTCATCATCGATGCCTGGCGTGCGGGCTCGCGCTTCGATGCCTGGGTGGAGCACTTCTCGCTCGACAACTGGAAGGAGGCCGCTGCCAAAAACGGCATCGACCTCAACGAGCTGGTGCACCTGCCCTACGAGCTAAACTGGCGCCTGCCCTGGGAGCACGTGAGCCCCGGCTGCACGCGCGGATTCCTCGAGCGCGAGTACCGTCGCTCGCTCGAGGGCGTCACGACGCCCGACTGCACCCGCACGTCGTGCACCGGCTGCGGAATCTGCCCCACGCTCCACGCCAAGAACGTATTGATGGGTGATCGCGCATGAGTGAGCGCTTGACCGACAATCCCACGCTCTTTAGGCTGCGCGTTCGCTACGGCAAGCGTGATCGCCTTAAGTACCTGGGCCATCTGGAACTAATCCATACCATTGAGCGCATCGTGCGCCGTGCGGGCCTGCCCTATGCCGTGACACAGGGTTTCTCGCCGCATATGCGCGTGGGCTTTTCGTCGGCACTGCCCGTGGGCACGTCGTCGACCTGCGAGTGGTACGACCTGTTTATGACTGAGTTCGTCGCTCTCGACGAGGCCTTTGAGCGCCTGGCGGCGGCATCGCCTGCCGATCTGGCGCCTATCGAGGCTGCCTACATCGACGTGCGCACGCCGGCGCTGACGGCGCAGCTCACGCGCCTGTCGTATCGCATCGACCTGCACTTGGATCCCGAGGCGCCCGTGAGCGCCGATGAGGTACGCGCCGCGATCGACACGTTGCGTGCAGGCCATGGCATCGACTACGCACGCGGTAAGAAGAGTAAGCGCTTAGACCTTGACCACACACTGGTGGGCTATGAGCTCACGGCGGGGGAGCGTCCGGACCATCTGGTGCTCATGCTCGACACCCATGCCGACAACGAGGGCTCCATGCGTCCGGAGATTTTGCTTTCTGCTGCTGATGTTTTGTTGCAGGGCTTGACCCCGGGCGTCGATGCACCTATTGTTTCCACCGGTATGCAAGACCTCGTGACCATCTGCTCCTACGATGTCGAGCGTCAGAATCAAGCATGCGAGGACGACGAGGGCCGACTCGTCAGCCCCATACCTGTGCGAACTTGTGGATTTGCTCCACATACTCGTTGACGGGGGTATTATCGCCTGCTACTATATTCGGCTGTTGCACTAACTGATGCATGAAGGGCAAGTAAACATGTACGCAATCGTTAACACGGGCGGCAAGCAGTACAAGGTCGCCACCGACGATGTCATCACCGTCGAGAAGATCGAGGGCAATGAGGGCGACAAGGTCACCCTGCCGGTCATCTTCTTCAACGATGGTAAGAAGATCGTCACCGATCCCGACAAGCTGGCCAAGGCCAAGGTTACTGCTCAGATCGTTGAGCAGTTCAAGGGCGAGAAGCAGCTGGTCTTCAAGTTCCACAAGCGTAAGCGCTATCGTCGTCTGAAGGGTCACCGTCAGCAGCTCACCAAGCTGAAGATCGTGAAGGTCCAGGCTACGTCCCGCGCCAAGAAGGCTGTCAAGGCAGAGGCCGAGGCTGTTGCCGAGGCTCCCGTCGCCGAGTAGATTACACTCGTAACGAAAGAGTAGGTATACACAATGGCACACAAAAAAGGACTCGGTTCCTCCCGTAATGGCCGTGACTCCCGCGGTCAGCGCCTTGGCACGAAGCGCTATGCCGGCCAGACGGTAACCACGGGCACGATTCTCGTCCGTCAGCACGGCACTCACATCCACCCGGGTGAGAACGTTGGCCGTGGCAAGGACGACACGCTGTTCGCGCTGGTCGACGGTACCGTTGAGTTCCACAAGGGTATCAAGCACAGGGTCAGCGTACGCCCGCTCGCGAACGCGTAATTCACCCTTCATAGAGCACATATGTGGGAGGCACTTGAGTTTTAGGATTCAAGGGTCTCCCTCTTTTTGTAGGAGGCGATTCTGTTGTCACAGTTCACCGATATCAGCCGCATTAACGTGTGCGGCGGCGACGGCGGTGCCGGATGCATGTCGTTTAGGCGCGAGGCCTTTGTCCCCAAGGGTGGCCCCGATGGCGGCGACGGCGGTCGTGGCGGCAATGTCGTCATCCAGGCCGATGCTCAGCTGTCTTCACTGATCGATTACCGCTTTAAGCATCATTTTCGTGCCGAGCGCGGAACGCACGGTCAGGGCGCCCGCCGCAACGGAAAGAGCGGCGAGGACCTTATCTTGAAGGTTCCCATGGGCACCGTGGTGCGCGAGCTCGACCCCGAGACGCAGACCCCGATGTTCGAGATTGCCGACTTGGTTCACGACGGTGAGCGCGTCGTCGTAGCACCCGGCGGCGCCGGCGGTCTGGGGAATACGCACTTTGTGACGTCGGTGCGCCGCGCGCCCGCGTTCGCCCAGCTTGGTGAGCCGGCCGAGGAGCACTGGATTGAGCTCGAGATGAAGCTCATGGCCGATGCCGCGCTCGTTGGCTTCCCCTCGGTGGGTAAGTCCTCGCTTATCGCGCGCATGAGTGCCGCTCGACCCAAGATCGCCGACTATCCGTTTACCACGCTCGTGCCCAACCTGGGTATGGTGCGTGCCGGCGAGTACTCCTATGTCGTTGCCGACGTCCCCGGCCTTATTGAGGGTGCGAGCGAGGGCAAGGGTCTGGGCCATCAGTTCCTGCGCCACATCGAGCGCACGGCACTCATCATGCATGTCGTCGATATGACGGGCGGTTTTGAGGATCGCGATCCGGTCGAGGACTATCGCATCATCAACCGCGAGCTCGAGCAGTATGGCGCCGAGCTTTCGGAGCGCCCGCAGATCGTCGTCGCCAACAAGTGCGACGCGCCGGGCACGGCTGACAAGATTGCCGACCTCAAACGCGCTGCGCTCGACGATGGGCATATGTTCTTTGCTGTGTCCGCCGTGACGGGCGCTGGCCTCAACACGCTGATGCTTGCCGTGGGCGAGCAGGTGGCTAAGCTGCGTGCCGAGTTGGCTGTCTCCGATGAGCCGGTCGACCTACGCGACGATGAGTGGGAGCGCCGCCGCCTGCAGCGTGAGAAGCGTTTCCGCATTGTTCAAGAAGAGCCCCACGCCTTCCGCGTGGTCGGTCGCGCCATCGAGCGCATGGTCATCCAGACCGACTGGGAAAACGAGGAGGCCGTCATCTACCTGCAGCATAAGTTTGCGCGCATGGGTGTTGACGACGCGCTCGAGAAGGCCGGCTGCCGTGCGGGCGACGAGGTCCGCATTTGCCAACGCGCCTTTGACTTTGAGGGCGCCGAGGACTTCTCGGAGTACGAGGAGGAGCTTGGGGACGAAGGCGTTGAGGTCTTTGACGTAGCCGATGCTGCGGACGAGGGCGTCGAGGTTGTCGATGCGGCGGACGTCGCGGATGATGTCGAGACCCCGGAGGGCGAGTAAGTCATGTCGCTGCGCGGTGGAATTGGTCTGCCTGAGCTGCCTATCAAGGATGGGCAGGAGTTTCGGCTTGGCATTATGGGTGGCACCTTCGACCCGATTCATTACGGGCACTTGGTTACCGCCGAGCAGGCGCGCGAGTCGCTCGACTTGGACGCCGTGCTCTTTATGCCGGCCGGCTCTCCCGCCTTTAAGCTCGACAAACCGGTGACGCCTGCTGAGGACCGTTATGCCATGACGGTCCTCGCCACCGCTGCGAATCCGGCTTTTTTGGCGAGCCGATTCGAGATCGACCGTCCGGGCGTGACCTATACGGCCGATACGCTTCATGCCCTTCGCGACTTTTACCCGCCGCAGGTAAAGCTCTACTTTATTACGGGTGCCGACGCGATTATCGATATTGTGACCTGGCATGATGCCGAGCGAATTGCTGAGCTTGCTACCTTTATTGCGGCGACGCGACCGGGTTTTGATATCGATACGGCGCGTGCCCGAATCAAAGAGTCGGGGCTGCCGTTCGATGTGCGCTATATTCAGATTCCGGCGCTGGCGATCAGCTCGACGAACATTCGTAAGCGAGTTGCCCGCGGCATGAGCGTGCGCTATCTTACGAGCGAGTCTGTGCTCGGCTACATTCGCAAGCGCAGTTTGTATGTCGATCTGGGTCAAGAAGATTTTGAGTGATGGGGGTCTCCGTTGTCGGTAGAGGATCAGTTTGAGGGCGATGAGCGCGCGCTGCTCAAGCGCATTCAAGAGCTGCTCGATGTTCGCATGAAAGATAAGCGCAAGCGCTATGTGCATTCGCTGGGTGTTGCCGAGACCGCACTTCATCTGGCCGAGGTCTACGGCGTTGACCGCTTTGATGCCGCTGCCGCCGGCTTAATTCACGACTGGGACAAGGTGCTTTCCGATGACGAGCTCGTGGCCCGCGCGCTTCACTATGGCATCAAGGTTGCCGGCTCTCCTTCCGCCGCGACGCCGCTTTTGCATGGCCCTGTTGCCGCCTATGAGCTTCCGCAGCTTTTTCCCGAGCTGTCACCGGCCGTTTTCCAGGCTGTCGACCGTCACACCGTGGGTGCCTGCGACATGACGCCGCTCGATATGGTGGTCTTTGTGGCAGATGCCATCGAGCCCAACCGCCACGGCGACTATGCCCATGCGCTGCGCAAGATGGTGGGGAAGTCCTCGCTCGACGAGTTGTTCTTCTCCTGTTTTGCGCAGGGTCTGGTCTACGTGATCCATTCCGGGCGTTATCTTTATCCCACGGCTATTACGATTTACAACCATTACGCCCAGCTGCGCTAGCTCGGGTGTGTCTAGAAAGAGGTATTCCATGGCCGACGAGACCATGACTGACGAGCAGATTCTTGAAGGTGTGGAGCACAAGAGTTTCGTTGCCACGTCCGACCGCACCGCCGCCTCGCTGTCCGCGAGCGGTGTCGCCGCCGAGGATGTCGCCCGCGCCGCCGCGCAGGCCGCCTACGACAAGAAGGGCGAGGACGTGCAGGTGCTCGACCTGACCGAGCTTTCCGACGTGTGCGACTACTTTGTGCTTGCCACCGGTACCAACAACCGCCAGGTCGATTCGATCGTCGACGAGATCGAGGAGAAGGTCGCCGAGGCTTGCGGCGAGCATCCGTTCTCCATCGAGGGCCGCGAGCAGAAGACCTGGATGCTCATGGACTACGGCTCGGTTGTCGTCCACGTCTTCACTCCCGAAGCCCGCGACTTCTACCGCCTAGAAAAGCTCTGGGGTGACGCCCCCCAGCTCCCCCTCAATCTCCTCTAGTAGCTCATTTGATACGGGGCTTTTTAGCTAGCTTCGCGCATTTCGCCGGGCAGTTGCGGTTTTCCGCACCTGCCCGGCTTTCTTTTTGCCTAAAGGCGGTTAATCGTTGAAGCGGGATTGGCGGCCGAAAGATAGGGCGGTGTCGCCGAACTTGTCTCGGACGGCGTCGATAGCGACCGAGAGGTCGCGACGGTCGCTTGATTGGGCTCCGCGGTCATCGACTTCGCAGAACAGGTCGGTCTGGATGCCGCCTTGGTGGTCGAAGTCGCTCATGCCGATGCCCGCTAAGCGAACATGCATGCCTTCCTGCCAGATGTTGTCGAGCAGTTCGAGTGCAACCGCCACGAAGATGTTCTCATCGTCGGTCGGATGAGGCAGCCGGCGCTGTGCCGTACGCCCGCTGCCATACGAATACTTAAGCTTGAGCGTTACCGTGCCGCCCGTCAGTCCCTGACGGCGCAGGCGGCGTCCAACCGACTCACCCAGCAGCGCAATCGCCGCTTCGATGTCCCCGCGCTCAGTCAAATCTTTCGCAAAGGTGCGTTCATTGCTGACCGACTTGACCTCGCGCTCTTCATCGAGACTCGTGACTTCGGAGATTTCAAGTCCCAGCGCACGCTGACGCATACGTTCGCCGTTGACGCCAAAAATAGAGGCCAAGGTGGATTCCGGCGCGCGTGACAGCTCGCCGAGCGTGTAGATGCGCATACGGCGCAGTCGCTCCTCGGCCGAGCGCCCGATGCCGCTCATGGCAGATACCGGCAGCGCGGCCAAAAAGCGCTGCTCGGTTCCGGGGCGCACGATGGTCAGCCCAAACGGCTTATCCCGCTCGCTTGCGATCTTTGCGACCGTCTTGTTGCAGCCCACGCCAATGGAGCACGTCACTCCCAGCGCTGCCACACGGTCGCTTATACGCCGTGCAACCAGCAGTGGGTCCTCGGGCGCAAAGCGACCCGGTGTGATATCGATAAAGGCTTCGTCGATGGATACGCGCTCAACGCGCGGCGTCTCCTCGGCAAGAATCGCCATGACCTGCGCGCTCACCTCGCGGTAGCGATCAAAGTGCCCGTGCGTCCAAATGGCTTGCGGGCACAAGCGCCGCGCCTCGGCCGAGGCCATGGCAGAGCGCACGCCAAAGCGACGTGCCTCATACGAACACGTGGACACGACGCCACGCGAATCGGCGTCTCCGCCCACGATGAGTGGCTTTCCGCGCCATTCGGGATGATCGAGCATCTCCACGCTCGCAAAAAATGCATCGAGGTCCATGAGGCCCACCGCCGAACCCGTCCAGGGAGGTGGCGTGACGCCCATGGCATCCTCATAACCGTATGTATGTTCGCGTCTTTCCATGTCATGAGTATACCGCGCAGCTCATGTGGGGTGCGTGTATGTGCTTGCAAATCCCGAATTCTTGTCTAAGATATGGATTTGCCCTCGACTACACCGAAGAAGTTGGTCTCACGGACTTCACCTGCCCGCGTCGATGGCGTATTATGTTCAACTGTTTGTTTGTAGTTGCAGCCTAAAGCTGCTTGGTTGGAGGAGTTTCCTTTGGCAGTCAAGATTCGCCTTGCTCGTCACGGCGCTAAGAAGCGTCCGTACTACCGTGTCGTCGTCGCCGATTCCCGCGCCCCGCGTGACGGTCGTATCATCGAGGAGGTTGGCCGCTACAACCCGATGACCGCCCCCAAGACCATCAACCTCGACCTCGAGAAGATCGCCGACTGGCAGTCCAAGGGCGCTCAGCTCACCGACGCCGTCGCCGCTCTGGTCAAGGCCGCCAACGAGGGCGAGAAGACCGAGACCGTCGTCAAGAAGTCCAAGAAGCAGCTCGCCAAAGAGGCCGAGGCAGCTAAGGCTGCCGCTGAGGCCGCTGAGGGTGCCGAGGAGTAAATCGTGCCTGAGGTTGACGCTGCACAGCTCGAGGGTGAGGCAATGCTCTCAGATCGCATCGCCGATCTCGTCGAATATCTCGTTGTTCAGATCGTCGACGACCCGGATTCCGTGAGCCTTGATGTCATTGATGGTGATGACGCCTCTACGATTGAGGTTTCTGTTGCCGAGGATGACATCGCTAAGGTCATCGGCCGTCGTGGCCGTACCATCAAGGCCATTCGCACGCTCGCCCGTGCACTGGCCGCTCGCCTCGACACTGCTGTCGAGGTAGAGGTTCTGGGCTAGGACCTTGAGGTCCCAGTACAAAAACATCGCCCGTGTGGTCAAGCCGCACGGAAGGAAGGGGGAGGTCCTCGCGCAGCCGCTGCGGGGGCTTCCTTCTGTATTAGAGCCGGGTATGCGCGTCGCCCTGACGCCGCCGGCGCTCAAGCGCGACCGCTTTTGCACGGTCGTGTCCGTCACCGATACGGGCGATGGCGATCTGGTCTCGTTTGAGGGCATTGACGACTTGACGGCCGCCGAGGGCATCACGGGATGCTATGTGTTGGCAAATCGTGACGATTTTGAGCTCGATTCACTCGACGCCGCCTATTCCGACCTGATGGGTCGCGAGGTGGTCGACGAGCGCTTCGGTTCACTCGGTACGATCGTCGAGATCATGTCGACGCCCGCTAACGATGTTTGGGTTGTCGAGGGCGATCGGTACGGCGAGGTACTGATTCCCGTGATCGAGCAGGTTGTGCTCGATCTTCCCGACACAGGAACAATTTCCGTCCACGTTATGGACGGCCTGATCGATATGGACAAGTAGGGAGGACAACATGCTGATTGAGACCCTTTCGGTCTTTCCCGAGATGTTTGAGCCCGTCATGTCCACATCGATTTTGGGCCGCGCCCGCAAGGCCGGCCTTTTTGATTTTAAGGCGTATAACCTGCGCGACTGGACGCACGACCGCCATCGTACCGTCGATGACGAGCCGTACGGCGGCGGGCAGGGCATGCTCATGAAGGTCGAGCCTATCGCCGAGGCCATCGAGGCCATTAGCGCGGAGGGCCCCAAGCCGACGGTGGTGTTCTTCACCCCGTGCGGCGAGCCTTTTACGCAGCATGTGGCCGAGCGCCTGCTCAAAAGCGAGCGCCTGCTGTTTGTGTGCAGCCGTTACGAAGGTGTCGACGAGCGTGCCTATGCGTATGCCGACGAGCGCCTGTCGATCGGCGATTACGTGCTCACGGGCGGCGAGCTTCCCGCTATGGTCGTTGCCGATGCCGTCGTACGCCTGATCCCCGGCGCCCTTGGTGATGAGATGAGCAACGTCGACGAGTCGTTCTCGACCGCCGAGGACGGAGGCCTGCTCGAGTACGCGCAGTACACCCGTCCCGCCGAGTTCAACGGCGAGGGCGTGCCTCCGGTGCTTGTGAGCGGCGATCACGCCAAGGTCGATGCCTGGCGTCGCAAGAACGCCATCGAGCGCACCTGCCGCTGGCGTCCGGACTTGATCGAGACGGCGCGGCTCACGCCCGAGGAGCGCGCTTACGCGCAGGTGATCCTTGACGCTTCGTATTCGCAGAGCGAGGAGTAAGTATGGTTCCTACGCAACATTCCGCGTTGAGGGGCGCTTTTGAGTGGATCGCGGTCATCGCGATCGCACTGGTCGCCACCTTCTTGATTCGCTCGTTTGTGGTCGAGCCCTTTGTAGTGCCCACCGGTTCCATGGAGGACACGATCGAGATCGGCGATCAGATTCTGGCGCAGAAGGTGACGCTCGAACTCGGACAGCCCGTCAAACAGGGCGATATCGTGGTGTTTCACAACCCCGATGCCACATCCGAGCATGACGTGCTGGTAAAGCGCGTCATCGCCACGGCCGGCCAGACGGTCGACCTTCAGGACGGCAAGGTCGTCGTTGACGGCCAGGCGCTCGACGAGGACTATACGACGGGCATGAGCTGGCCGCTTTCGGTCCAAGCGCCTGGCGCCCAGGTGAGTTATCCCTACACCGTTCCCGACGGGTGCGTGTGGGTGATGGGCGACAACCGCGAAAACTCTGCCGACTCGCGCTACTTTGGTCCCGTCGATCGCTCTGATTTGATCGCTGTGGCGCTTGTGCGCTACTGGCCGCTCAACCGCATCGGCGCTATCGACTAAAAACCGCTATAGTACAGTACCTAACCGTGTAATCGTTTCGACGAGGGGATATTAGAGGCATGAACGCTTCATCGCTTTCCTTCCAAGACATCATCCTGCGCCTCCAGCAGTACTGGGGCGAGCAGGGCTGCGTCATTATGCAGCCCTATGACTCCGAGGTCGGTGCCGGTACCTTCCATACCGCGACCACGCTGCGCTCGCTCGGTCCCGCCGAGTGGCGCACCTGCTATGCGCAGCCTTGCCGCCGTCCCGCCGACGGCCGCTACGGCGAGAACCCTAACCGCATGCAGCACTACTATCAGTTCCAGGTGCTCATCAAGCCGTCGCCGGTCAACGCCCAGGAGCTCTACCTGGGTTCGCTGGCCGCCATTGGCCTGGACCCCAACGACCATGACGTCCGCTTTGTCGAGGACGACTGGGAGAGCCCGACCCTGGGCGCCTGGGGCCTTGGCTGGGAGGTCTGGCTCAACGGCATGGAGGTCACGCAGTTTACGTACTTCCAGCAGGTGGGCGGTATCGAGGTCGACCTCGTGCCCGTCGAGATTACCTATGGCCTGGAGCGTATCGCCATGTACGCCCAGGGCGTCAACTCGGTCTACGATCTGGTGTGGAGCTACCTGCCCGATGGCACGCCCATGACCTACGGCGACGTGTTCCTCGAGAACGAGCGCGAGTTCAGTGCCTATAACTTTGAGGTCGCCAACGTCGAGATGATGCGTCAGAAGTTTGACGACTACGAGGCCGAGTGCCATTCCTGCCTGGAGCGCAAACTGCCGCTGCCGGCGTACGACTGCGTCATGAAGTGCAGCCATGCCTTCAACCTGCTCGATGCCCGTGGCGCCCTGTCCGCGGTCGAGCGTGCCAACTACATCCTGCGCGTCCGCGCCGTCGCCAAGGCGTGCTGCGAGGCCTACATGGCCGAGGTCGCCGGAGTCAACGAGAATGCCGACCAGGAAGGCGAGGTGGCGTAAGCCATGGCAGACGCTAAGGATTTCCTGTTTGAGATCGGTACGGAGGAAATGCCCTCCGCACCGCTGAACAATGCTGTCAAGCAGCTTGGCACCATGATCGCCAAGGGCCTCGACGAGGCCGGTCTGGCCCATGGCGAGGTCCGCGTGATCTCGAGTCCGCGTCGTCTGGCTGCGCTCGTGGCCAACGTCGCCACCGCGACCGATGAGGTTCACGAGGTCAAGCGCGGCCCCGCGGCAAACATTGCCTTTGATGCCGACGGCAACGCCACCAAGGCCGCACAGGGCTTCGCCCGTAAGTTCGGTGTGGCTGCCGAGGACTTGGTCCGTCGTGAGGACACCGACGGCCGCGAGTATGTGTTCGCCGAGAAGAACATTCCCTCCGCACCGGCTACCCCGATCCTGACGGCCCTGTGCGAGAAGACTATCGCCGGCCTGCAGTGGCCCAACTACCGCAGCCAGCGCTGGGGGCACGAGCACGCGACGTTCGTGCGTCCGGTCCGCTGGATTTGCTGCCTTCTGGGCGAGGATATTGTGCCTGTGTCGTTTGCCGACGTGACGAGCGGCAACACCACGCGTGGCCATCGCGTGCTTGGCCCCGGTGACCATGTTGTCGCTAGCCCCGCCGTCTACGAGCAGGTGCTCGAGGACGCCGGCGTGCTTTCTGCCGAGCGTCGTCGTGAGGCCATCCTTGCCGGTATCGCCGAGGTCGAGGCCGCTCGCCCCGGCTGCCATGTCGACACGCCCAAGAAGGTCTTTGAGGAGGTCATTAACCTCTGCGAGTGGCCGACGGTGCTCGTCGGTACCTTCGACGAGGAGTTCCTCAAGGTCCCGCACGAGATCATCTGCGAGTCCATGCTCACCAACCAGCGCTACTTCCCGATCTATGACGGCGAGGGCAAGCTTACGCGTGAGTTCGTGGTCGTCTCCAACAGCAAGCCCGAGAACGCCGAGCGCGTGATCGACGGTAACGAGCGCGTCGTGCGCGCCCGTCTGGACGACGCTAAGTTCTTCTACGAGGAGGACCTGAAGATCTCCCTCGACGAGTTCCGTGAGCGTCTGTCCAAGGTTGCCTTCCAGGAGAAGCTCGGTAGCGTGCTCGCCAAGTCCGAGCGCATCGAGCAGCTCGCGCTCGCTATCGCCCGCGAGGCCCACCTGGGCGCCCATCTTGCCGCCGACGCTGCTCGCGCCGCGCACCTGTGCAAGGCAGACCTGGTGTCCAACGCCGTCGTCGAGTTCACGAGCCAGCAGGGCGTGATGGGCGGTTATTACGCGACCGCGATGGGGGAGAACGACGAGGTTGCCCACGCCATTCGCGATCATTATCGTCCCCGCTTTGCCGGCGACGAGCTGCCAGAGGGCACCGCTGGCTGCATCGTGGCCTGCGCTGACAAGCTCGATACCATCGCCGGTATCTTTGCCATCGGCGAGCCCCCGACTGGCTCCTCCGATCCCTACGCGCTGCGTCGTGCCGCTATCGGTATCATCAACATCCTGCGCGACCGTCTGTCGATCGATCCTACGTCGCTCATCGACTTTGCGCTCGAGCTCTATAGCGAGCAGGGCATTGAGTTCGACGCCGCCGAGGTCGCCCAGCAGGTTCGTGACTTCTTCCATGGCCGCCTGGTGAGCATGGCCCGCGACGAAAAGATCCCGGCCGATACCGTTGCCGCCGTCTCCGCGGTGCACATTATCGCCCCGTCCGTCTTCTTCGCCCGCTGCGCCGCCCTCGACGAGGCCCGCAAGAACGACGCTGAGACGTTCGACAACCTGGCGACCGCCTATGCCCGCGCCGCGCATATCTCCAAGCCCGAGCTGGGTGCGGAGTACGACCGCGCCCTGATGGGCGAGGTTGAGCTTGCGCTTGCCGACGCCTCCGAGGCCGCTCAGACTGCCGTCGATGCCGCCCTTGCTGCCGAGGACTACCCGGCCGCATTTGCCGCCCTCGCCGCCCTGCGTGCGCCCATCGACCGTTTCTTCGATGAGGTCATGGTCATGGACAAGGACGAGCAGCTTCGCGATAATCGCCTTAAGCTGCTCAACCGCTTCGAGGCCGTTTTCTCCGGCATCGCCAACATCGGTGAGCTTGCCCGCAAAAAGTAAGCCAGCCTGCGCATAAGCGCAAAAGGAGCCCCGCATGGATTGCCCGGTCACCGCTCGTCCCACCGTTATCGTTATCTCCGATTCGCTCGGCGATACCGCTTGTGAGGTGGTGCTTGCGGCGTCCGGGCAATTTGATGAAGGGGCTTTTCGTCTCTTGCGCCTGCCCAAGGTGACCTCGGTGGAGCAGGTCAAGTCATTTGTGGGGCCGCGCGTCGATGCCGACCATCGCGATGTCGCCGTGTTCCATACCATTGTCGATCCGGCGCTTCGCGCCCGCGTGCTCGATTACCTGGGTATGCTGCATATCCGTTCGGTCGACCTGATCGGCCCGACGCTTGCCGTGCTGTCGTCGCTCATCGGTGTGCCGCCCAAGTGCGTTGCGGGCGTGATTCACAAGACCGATGACCGCTATTTCCATCGTATCGAGGCCATGGAGTATTTCGTTGAGCACGATGACGGTCGTGGTTGCGACGATCTGTCGGGTGCCGATATCGTGCTGCTGGGTGTGTCGCGTACATCCAAGACGCCGCTGTCGATGTATTTAGCCTATCAGGGCTACAAGGTCGCCAATGTCCCGCTGGCGCATGGCATGGAGCCGCCCAAGTCGATTTACGAGGTTGACCCGATGCGCCTGTTCGGCTTGATTTCGACCGTCGATGTGATTTCCGAGATTCGCGATAGCCGCTTGGGCGATGATTATGCCCGCGCCGTTGCCGGCTCCTATGCTGAGCCTGAGAGCGTGCGCAGCGAGCTCGAGGAAGCTCGTGCCCTCATGAAGCGCCTAGGCTGCTTTGTGGTGCGCACCGACGGCAAGGCCATCGAGGAAAGCGCTGCCGAGATCATTAGCCACTTGGAGGAAATCCAAGAAGCTCGCGCCCGCCGAGCCACCCGCCGCGCCTAATATTAGTAGCATTTTGATAAAGCGATTTAGCAAATACATCGCATCTGACCTGTATTTTTCTTGCAGTGGTATCTTCATAAGGTAACCACCTTTACCTACCGTTTACCGCCAGTTTTAGCACGTTTACCAAACCGCGCACCCTCTGCTCAAGCCTGCCCAAAACCCGCCGTATAGTTCCCTCACGGCCCGCATCCGGCGGGTCGATTCGTTACCACGGTCGTGCGCGAGAGCGCATGGAAGGGGAAGTATCGTGAGCGATTGCAAGAGGGTTTACCGTTTTGGAACCGACGCCCAGGGCACCTGTGTCACCGAGGGCGACAAGTCCATGAACTTCGTGCTTGGTGGCAAGGGCGCTAACCTTGCCGAGATGAGCCGTATCGGCCTGCCGGTTCCCGGTGGCTTTACCATTACCTGCCAGACTTGCGTTGAGTACTCCGGCGCCGGCAACGTGTGGCCGGAGGGCGCGCTCGACGAGATCGTTGCCGCCGAGGTCGACCTCGAGGCCCGCTGCGGCAAGAAGCTCGGCGATGCCTCCGATCCGCTGCTCGTGTCGGTCCGCTCGGGCGCTCCGTTCTCCATGCCCGGCATGATGGACACGGTTCTCAACCTGGGCCTCAACGACGATTCCGTCCAGGGCCTTATCGCCCAGACGCAAAACCCGCGCTTTGCCTGGGATAGCTACCGCCGCTTTATCCAGATGTTCTCCAACGTCGTCATGGGTGTCGATGCCGACTTGTTCGAGAATGCCCTGACCCAGGCCCGCCTGGTCGCCGGCGTTCGCGTCGATTCCGAGCTTTCGGCCGAGGACCTGCAGGAACTCGTCGAGACCTTCAAGGGCATCTTCTCCGAGAACGTCGAGGCTGCCCTGTATCCCGAGCTCGAGGTCGCTGACGGCAAGCCCGTCTTCCCGCACGACCCGGAGCTTCAGCTGCGCCTTGCCATCCAGGCCGTCTTTGGCAGCTGGATGAACGAGCGCGCCTGCATCTACCGCAAGCAGCATGGCATTTCCGATGAGCTCGGCACCGCCGTCAACGTCCAGGCTATGGCCTTTGGCAATAAGGGCGAGACCTCGGCGACCGGCGTCGCCTTTACGCGCAACCCGGCCGACGGCACCAAGGAGTTCTATGGCGACTTTTTGGTGAATGCCCAGGGCGAGGACGTCGTCGCCGGCATCCGCAACACCGAGCCCATCGCCGACCTCAAGACCACCCCAGGCCTCGAGTCCGCAGGTGAGGAGCTTGAGCGTGTCTTCCTGACGCTTGAGGACCACTATCGCGATATGTGCGATATCGAGTTCACCATCGAGCAGGGTAAGCTCTGGATGCTCCAGACCCGCGTGGGCAAGCGCACCGCCACCGCCGCCCTGCGCATCGCCATCGAGATGGTCGAGGAGGGCCTCATCACCCGCGAGGAGGCCGTGAGCCGCATCGACCCTGCACAGCTCGACCAGCTCCTGCACCCGCAGTTCGACGCCTCCAAGAAGTACGAGGCGCTCGCTACCGGTCTTAACGCCAGCCCCGGTGCCGCCGTGGGCGAGGTCGTGTTCTCGAGTGATGACGCCGTCGCGCGCGCCAACGAGGGCCACAAGGTCATTCTGGTTCGCTGGGAGACCAACCCCGACGACCTGAAGGGCATGGTCGCTGCCGAGGGTATCTTGACGAGCCATGGTGGCAAGACGAGCCACGCCGCCGTTATCGCCCGCGGCATGGGTACGCCCTGCGTCTGCGGTGTCGAAAGCTTCCATATCGACGCCGCCGAGAAGGTCGTGCACATCGAGGGCAGTGACCGCCTGCTGCATGAGGGCGACATCATCTCCATCGACGGCACCCAGGGCATCGTCGTCGACGGCGCGGTCGACTTGGTCTCTGCAGAGCTCACCGGCGACTTGGACACCATCCTGTCCTGGGCCGACGAGATCCGTCTGGACGAGACCTGCGGCCACGCCAACCACGTGCGCGTCAACGCCGACAACCCCGAGGATGCTGCACTCGCGCTCGAGTTTGGCGCCGAAGCCATCGGCCTGTGCCGCACCGAGCACATGTTCCTGGGCGATCGCAAGAACATCATCCAGAGCTTTATCCTGTCTGACGATGAGGCCGTGAAGCAGCAGGCCCTGGCCGACCTGCTCAAGGTTCAGACCGAGGACTTCCTGGCGATGTTCAAGACCATGTCCGGTCGCGATGTGGTCGTCCGCCTGCTCGATCCGCCGCTTCATGAGTTCCTGGATAATCCTCGCGAGCTCGAGGTCGCCATCACTAAGAAGGAGGCCGCCGGCGCTCCCGAGGAGGAGCTCACTGCCCTGCGCGCCCGCCTGCGTCGCATTGACGGCATGGTCGAGTCCAACCCCATGCTGGGCTTGCGCGGCGTGCGCCTGTCCGTCGTCTTTAGCGATCTGCCTCTCATGCAGGTTCGCGCCGTCGCCACGGCTGCTGCCCGCCTTATCAAGGAGGGCGTCGACCCGCGCCCCGAGATCATGGTTCCGCTCGTCTCCATCACGGCCGAGCATGTTCAGACCCGCGAGGTCATTGAGCGCGTAATCGCCGAGGTTTCCGCCGAGGAGGGCGTCGAGCTCAACATTCCCGTGGGCACGATGCTCGAGCTGCCGCGCGCCTGCATGGTCGCCGACGAGATCGCCCATCACGCAGATTTCTTCTGCTTTGGCACCAACGACCTCACCCAGACGACCTTTGGCTTCTCGCGCGACGACGCCGAGGCCAAGTTCATCCCGCTGTACCTGCACAAGAAGATCCTGAAGGACAACCCCTTCGAGACCATCGATACGGCGGTGCTGGAGCTCGTGCGCATGGCCGTCGAAAAGGGTCGCGCCACCAACCCTGGCATGCACTTTGGCGTGTGCGGCGAGCACGGCGGCGACCCCAAGTCCATCAAGGGCCTGTTTAACGTGGCCGATGTGGACTATGTGTCCTGCTCGCCCTACCGCGTGCCCCTCGCGCGCCTAGCTGCCGCTCAGGCCAAGCTCGAGGCCAAGCGCAACGCCTAGCCCCCCTGCGCATCGACGCCTAGCGTAGCCCCCCTTCATGCCGCCCGTCTCATTCGTGAGACGGGCGGTTATCATGTGCGGGTTTTGTCTTTTTGTCTGCGTAAAAAATTGTTCTTGCAGCGGAAACCCGCGCGTGTATACTCGAATACGTTTGTTCAACTACGTGCCGGCCAAGGTGGTACGGCACCTCTAGAAGAGTAAGGAATTGCACATGGATTACATCCGCGCAATCGAGCGTCAGCAGATCCGCGAGGACATTCCTCAGGTTCGCGTCGCCGACAACGTCAAGGTTCACTACCGCATTAAGGAAGGCGACCGCGAGCGTATTCAGGTCTTCCAGGGCGACGTTATCCGCATGGCCGGCGCCGGTGCCCGCGAGACCTTCACCGTCCGCAAGATGTCCTTCGGTGTCGGTGTTGAGCGTACCTTCCCGCTTCACAGCCCCAAGATCGCCAAGCTCGAGGTCGTTCGTCATGGTCGCGTCCGTCGCGCCAAGCTGTACTACCTCCGCGACAAGGTGGGCAAGGCTGCTCGCATCCCCGAGAAGCGCTAAGAAGATCGCAGCGTCTGTCCACTCGTTTGGACACAAGGGTCACCTTCGGGTGGCCCTTCTTTTTATCTGATTTGCATGCAAGGAGGGCCTGGTATGGCCAACATGACGAGCTCGGTTTCGGCATCGCAGGTTGCCGGTGAGTTGGCGAGCGCTACGTTTGAGGAGATTCCCGCCCTCGTGGAGCATTATCGCGAGGACCCACGCCAGCAGGTGATCAAGGCTTGTGAACGTGCCCTCAAACGCCATGCCAAAGAGCTTGCCGAGCGCGAGCGCGTCAATGACATGTACGAGCTTATGCATGAGCTCGGCGGCGATGGGGTGGTCGTTGGTGTCGACGAGGTGGGCCGCGGATCGGTGGCCGGTCCTTTGACGGTATGCGCCGTCTGTCTTCCTATGGAGCCGCGCGTCTGGGGTATCAACGATTCCAAAAAGCTCACGCCCGCGCGCCGCGAGTTGCTCTCAGTGAAGATTGCCGAGGTGGCGACGGCGATCGGTTTTTGCCATATCGCGCCGAAGGATATCGATGAAATGGGCATGGCCCGTGCTATCCGTACTGCCGTTGCGGGCGCCGTGGCCGATACGGGACTTGAGCCCGACTGCGTCCTCATGGATGGTAACCCCTTGGGCGCCGTTCCTAACGAGCGCGATGTGGTGAAGGGCGATGCCAAAATCGCCTGCATCGCCGCGGCGTCCATCATGGCCAAGGTCACGCGTGACGAGATGATGGTCGAGTACGACGCCGAGTATCCCGAGTACCATCTGGCCGAGTCGAAGGGCTATGCAAGCCCCGAGCATATCGAGGCCATTCGCAAACATGGACTTTGTCCACTGCACCGCGTGAGCTTTTGCGGAAACTTTCTGCAGACTGAGCGCCTTTTCTAGGTCAATTGTGGAGACAGGGACCTCTGGGGTTTTATAAACTTGCTGGTAACGGGCCGTATGCAACACCATTGCTGCGTACGGCCCGTTTTTTGACGGCATTTGGTCAGCTTTTGGTTTGCTTCCGGTACTTACCCGCATGAAAGGTGCCCTCATCATCGGGGCAATGCAGCGTGCGGGAAAGGAGACCCCATGAGTGCCGCAAGCAAAAAGAGCAAGACGCAGCAGCTCAAGGAGCGTTGGGAAAACGGTGAGCTCGACTGCGGGGCGATGACGCCTGAGTTTATCAAGGGGCTCAGTCCCCGCGAGCTGGGCATGCTGGGCGAGCTGATCACCATCGACTACTTTAACGAGCGCGGCTACACCTTGCTGGAGCAGGGTTATCGTTGCTCCGAGGGCGAGGCCGATCTGGTGCTGCTCGATGAGCTCGACGATGTCGTGGTGATGGCCGAGGTCAAGACCAGACGCGTTGCGCTGGATTGCAGCACGCGGGTCTTTCCCGAGGAGGCTGTGGACGCCCGAAAGCAACGCCGCTATCGCCGCATCGCAAGTTGCTATCTCATGGAACATTATCCGCTCAAGGCGATTCGCTTCGATGCCGTGGGTGTCACCATTCGCGGCGGGCATATCGCCGAGATCGAGCATCAGTACAACGCGTTCGATTGGCAGGTGTCGTGATGGCGTTCGAGACGTTTGCCGTTCACGCGGCCTGCATCCGTGGCGTCGAGGCGATTCACGTCACGGTCGAGGTCTCGCTTGCCGGCGGCGTTCCGGGCATTCAGATGCTCGGCATTCCGAGTATGGAGGTGATGGAGTCACGCGGTCGTATTCGCTGCGCGATGCGCTCCGCCGGGTTCGAGATTCCGCGCTCGGGCATTACGGTCAATCTGGCGCCCGGCGATATTCGCAAGACCGGTAGCGGCTTTGATCTGCCCATCGCCATCGCGGTTCTGGCGGCCGATGGGCAGATTCCCCGTGACAACCTCGATCGCTGCCTTATCGCCGGCGAGCTCGGCTTGGACGGTACGGTGCTTCCCGTCAAGGGCGAGGTGGCGTTTCAGCTGCTGGCTCGCGACATGGGGCTGTCTTTTATCGCCGGTAGGTCAGACCAGCATGTGCCACTCGCGGGCGTGGATTGTGGATTCATCGATCATTTGTCTCAGCTTGCCCATGGCATGGGCGATGCCGCGCGGCACTACTTGGATTCTGAAGTGCTCGAGGCGACCTTTGAGCCCGAGCTCGACTATGCCGACGTACTGGGGCAGGAGGTCGCCAAGCGCGGCATGGCGCTTGCGGCGGCAGGAGAACTCGGCTTGCTCATGATCGGGTCCCCGGGATCGGGCAAGACGATGCTCGCGCGTCGTATGACCGGCATCCTGCCCGAGCTTTCCGTTGAGGATCAACAGGAGGCGCTGTGCATCCATTCGGTTTTGGGTGAGAACATTGATGGCTTGTTGGCGGGGCACCGGCCCTTCCGCAGCCCCCATCACAGTATTTCGACCGCAGGTCTTATCGGCGGTGGGCGCCCGGTGCACCCGGGTGAGATCAGCCTTGCTCATGGCGGCGTGCTCTTTTTGGACGAGCTTGCCGAGTTTCCCACGGGTGTGCTGCAGACGCTGCGTCAGCCCATCGAACGCGGCTATGTGAGGATCGTACGCGTCGACGGGGCTTTTACCTTCCCGTCGCGCTTTCAGCTGCTGGCTGCGAGTAACCCTTGCCCCTGCGGCTTTTTGGGCGATCGTGAGGTACCGTGTCGCTGCTCGGCGGCGATGGTCGAGCGCTATCGGTCTAAACTGCGCGGTCCTTTGGCCGACCGTATCGACATGATGATCGATGTGACCCGTCCCGACCCCCAAGTGATTATCGAGGGTGCGGAGGGTATGTCGTCTGCCGAGTTACGTGACTACGTTGTGCGCGGTCGCGCTTTTCGCGCTTGGCGCGAATCCCGTATGGACGATGCGGATGCCGAGGCCGAGGATGACGAGACGCGGTCCATTGACGGCGTCGTTTCGACCTTTGAGCTCGATGATGCGGCGGAGAAGTGTGTACTCGGCCTGTCGAAGCGCACACATCTCACGGGCCGCGGTATCGTGCGCCTGGTGCGTATCGCGCGTACAATCGCCGACGTCGCCGAGAGCGAGCAAGTGACGCAGGACCACGTGCTCGAGGCGGCGATGTACCAGGGAAGGAGGGACCAATGATGGCCGAGGGGACCTTTGAGCTGCATCCAGGTGATACGTTGTATCCCGAGACCGTTTTGGACCTTTCTGATGTACCCCAGACGCTCTATGTGCGCGGCAACCCCGAGGTGCTTTCGACACCCGCGCTCTCCATCATCGGCGCGCGCAAGGCCTCGCCGTATGGTCTTGCCGTGGCAGAGCTTGCGGCAAAGGTGGCGGTCGAGGCGGGAGTGACGGTAGTTTCGGGCGGCGCGGTCGGTTGTGACCAGGCCTCGGGTTGGGCTGCGGTCAACGCCGGCGGCAAACACGTCGTGGTGCTGGGGACGGGCGCCGACGTGGTCTACCCGCGTTCGAGCGCGGGGCTTATTATGCGCACGCTCGATACGGGTGGCGCGGTCGTGTCGATCTCTCCGTGGGGCATGGGTCCGCGCAAGTTTGCCTTTCCGCGCCGCAATCGCGTGATCGCGGCCCTGTCGCAAGCCCTCTTTGTATCCGAGGCGGGTATGCCTTCCGGGACGTTTTCTACAGCCGAGGCTGCTATGGATTTGGGGCGCGAACTTCTTGTCGTGCCGGGGTCGATCCTATCGCCCGAGTCGCGTGGCACGAATTACCTCATTGCGAACGGTGCCTGCTGCATCATCGACGAGGAATCTATCGAGATGGCTATCTCACGCATCTACGGCACCCTGCGCTACTCGCGCCCCGATGCTCCTGGCATTGCCGACCTGGATCCAACACAGCAGACCGTGATGCATGCGCTCATCGCCTCTCCGCTCAAGGTCGACGACATCGCGGCGCTTGTCTCGCTCGATGCCGTCGGCGTACTTAAGCTCCTGGGTTCGCTTGAGCTCGAGGGTCTTATCGAGCGCATGATGGATGGAAGGTATGCGCCCTCCAAGTTTGCCCTTCACGCCCAGACACCCTTCGGTCACAATGGAAAACATGTCAATTAGAAAGGTGTTTGCAGATGCTGTTTGATCAGGTGACGGTTATCGGTGGCGGTCTGGCGGGTTCGGAATGCGCGATCCAGCTGGCAGACCGCGGTTTTGCCGTTAAGCTGTGCGAGATGCGCCCCCAGGTTAGCTCCCCGGCCCACCATACCGATCACTTGGCAGAGCTCGTCTGCTCCAATTCGTTTAAGTCGACCCGTCCGGATTCCGCGGCTGGTTTGCTGAAGGCCGAGCTTGAGCGCATGGGTTCAGTCCTGCTCGATTGCGCCCATCGCGCGGCTGTTCCCGCTGGCGGTGCCCTGGCGGTCGACCGCGTCAAGTTTTCCGAGCTTGTCGAGGCCGAGGTTGCCGCCCGTCCCAATATCGAGGTCGTGCACGGCGAGGTCACGCAGATTCCCGAGGGCCACGTGGTCATTGCCGCCGGCCCCTTGTGCTCGCCGGCGCTGAGCGAAGAGGTCATGAAGCTCGTCGGTGGCGACGCCCTTGCGTTCTTCGATGCCGTGGCGCCGATCGTCGATGCCTCCACGCTCGATATGGACGTGCTGTTTTCGCAGTCGCGCTACGAGGAGCAGGGGAGCGGCGACTATCTCAACGCTCCGCTCAACAAGGAGGAGTACGAGGCCTTTATCGAGGCACTTACCACGGCCGACCGCGTGGTGCTCAAAGACTTTGAGGGCGGCGATCTGTTCCAGGCCTGCCAACCTGCCGAGGAAGTTGCGCGCACCGGCAAGGACGCCATTCGCTTTGGCGCCATGAAGCCCGTCGGCCTCACCGACCCGCGTACCGGACGTCGCCCCTGGGCGGCGATTCAGCTGCGTGCCGAGAACAAGGAGAAGACCGCCTATAACCTGGTGGGCTTCCAGACAAACCTGACCTTTGGCGAGCAGAAGCGCGTCTTCCATATGGTGCCGGGCCTGGGGAACGCTGAGTTCTTCCGCTACGGTGTCATGCATCGCAATACCTTTGTCGACGCCCCGCACGTGCTCGATGGCACCTTTGCCGTGCCCGGTACCGGCGTGCGCCTGGCCGGTCAGATCACCGGCACCGAGGGGTACATGGAAGCCGTGGCGACCGGTCTGCTCGCGGCGCTCAACACCTATGCCGAGGCTATCGGTGTCGCGGGCGTCGAGTTGCCGCGCGTGGGCGCCCTGGGTGCGCTCGTGGGCTATGCGACCGATCCTGCCACCGTGGGCTATCAGCCTATGCATGTCAACTTTGGCCTGGTGCCGCCACTCGAGGATGGTAAGCGCCGCAGCAAGCGCGACCGCTACCAGGCCTATGCGGACCGTGCGCTCGAGGCCCTTGATGCCTATCTGGCCACTCGTCCTGATCTGTTTGGAGGCGACCGGTCATAGCCTTTGACCTGTACGACACCGTCGACTCGTTTATCGCCTATATCTCACGTGTCGAGGGACTTTCTCCCAACACGGTGACGGCCTACGGCTCGAGGCTGGAGCGCTTTGCTGCCTGGTGCGAGCGCGAGGATATCGATGCTTTCGCTGCCGACGTGCGCACCATTCGTCGCTATCTTGCCGAGCTTTCGCGTGAGCAGGTGGCTCCCCGAACGCTTGCGGCGCATCTGTCGGCTATCCGATCGCTCTATCGATGGATGGCTGCCGAGGGGGTCGTGGAGGGCGATGTGGTCTCGGCAATTTCCTCGCCCAAGCTCCCGCGCGATCTACCCGGTGTGCTGACGACCCAACAGGTGGAGGCGCTGCTCAAGACGCCTGATACCTCAACACCCGCGGGACTGCGCGATGCGGCGATGCTCGAGCTGCTCTATGCCTCGGGCGCCCGTATCTCTGAGCTCGCAGCACTCAATGTGGAGTCCATTGCGTGGTCCGAACGCACGCTGCGCCTGTGGGGCAAGGGGAGCAAAGAACGTATCGTCCCTCTGTATCGTCGTGCGCTCGAGGCGACGCGTCTCTATATTGAGGAGGGGAGGCCGGAGTTGCTCGCTCAGGCAAAGCGTCGTGACCCCGCTACCGGGCCGCATCCGCTGCTTATATCGGCGCGCGGTAATCGCATGAGTGCCGCCATGCTCAGGCGGCGGTTTCATATGCTGGCGACGCTCGCCGGCATTCCGGCCGACATCGCCCCGCATGCGATGCGCCATACCTTTGCGACCGACTTGCTCGAGGGCGGCGCGGACCTGCGCTCGGTTCAAGAGCTGCTAGGTCATGCGAGCCTGTCCACGACGCAGATCTACACGCATCTCACACCCGATCGGCTTAAGCGGGCTGTGGCTCAAGCCCATCCCCGCGGCGAATAGTGGCTGGGACGTCCCGCGCCGCGCTCAGGTGTGTGGTTTTGATTGCGGGTTGGCAGGAAGATGCATTCCTGCTATCATTCATCGGGTTGCTTCACGGCAACAGGTTTTTATCACGCACGCGCGGCTACTTCATACCGTGGTGCCCGGGCTTTGGTAGCACATGTCCGGGTTGGTTTTGGAGGATGACCCCGCGCGGAGGCAAACCACAGGAGGTTTAACATGGCTACCAAGATTAATATCCGCACCCTGCTCGAGGCCGGCTGCCACTTCGGCCACCAGACCCGTCGCTGGAACCCCAAGATGAAGCCGTTCATCTTCGGTGAGCGCAACGGCATCTACATCCTCGACCTCAAGCAGACCATCCTCGACGCCGACCAGGCCTACACTTTCGTCAAGAACGTCGCCAAGGGTGGCAATGTGCTGTTCGTCGGCACCAAGAAGCAGGCTCAGGAGGCCGTCAAGAACGCCGCTGAGCGCGCCAACATGCCTTACATCAACCAGCGTTGGCTCGGCGGCATGCTGACCAACTTCGTCACCATCCGCTCCCGCATCAACCGCATGGAGGAGCTCGAGGCCATGGTCGAGGACGGTCGCATGGCAGTGCTCCCCAAGAAGGAGCAGGCTGTTCTCGGCAAGGAGCTCACCAAGCTCCAGACCAACCTCGGTGGCGCCCGCGACATGAAGGGTCTGCCCCAGGCTCTCTTCGTCATCGACACCAAGCGCGAGGAGAACGCCATCAAGGAGGCTCAGCGCCTGAACATCCCCGTCGTCGCTCTGATCGACACCAACTCCGATCCCGACGAGGTCGAGTACGGCATCCCCTGCAACGATGACGCTATCTCTGCTGTCACCCTTATGTGCGAGCTCATGGCTGACGCCTGCCTCGCTGGCTCCGGCAAGGAGCAGGTCTCCGAGGCCGAGATGGCCGCTGAGCCCAAGGCCGAGTAAATCAGTCTTAGTTAATTCTTTTTCATCTCTTTGAAAGGAACCACAATGGCCCAGATTACCGCCGCTATGGTCAAGCAGCTCCGCGAGATGACCGACTCCCCGATGATGGAGTGCAAGAAGGCTCTCGTCGAGGCTGACGGCGACATGGACGCCGCTGTCGACGTTCTGCGTAAGAACGGCCTTGCCAAGGCTGCCAAGAAGGCTGGCCGTGAGACCAACGAGGGCGCTGTCGCCGCGTTCGTCTCCGAGGATGGCAAGACCGGCGCTCTGCTCGAGCTCTCCTGCGAGACCGACTTCGTTGGCTCCAACGCCAAGTTCACTGGCTTTGCTTCCAAGGTCGCTGAGGTTGTCGCTACCACCGAGCCTGCTGACGTCGACGCTCTGCTCGAGAAGCCGATGGGCGAGGAGACCGTTTCCTCTGAGCTCACCGAGATGATTCACATCATGGGCGAGAACATGAAGATCTCCCGCTTTGCCGCCCGCAAGGCCGAGAACGGCGCGCTCGCTTCTTACATCCACATGGGTGGTAAGATCGGCGTTCTCGTCGAGTTCGCCTTCGAGAAGGCCGAGACCGCTCAGGCTGAGTCCTTCAAGACCTTCGCTCACGACGTTGCCCTTCAGGTTGCCGCCGTCGCCCCGATCTGCGCCACCCGCGATCAGGTTCCGGCCGAGACCGTCGAGCACGAGAAGCAGATCTACATGGCTCAGGCTGCCGAGTCCGGCAAGCCCGAGGCCATTCAGGAGAAGATGGCTGTCGGCCGTCTGGAGAAGTTCTACAAGCAGTCCGTGCTCACCGAGCAGGAGTTCATCAAGGACAGCTCCCTCACCATCAAGAAGTACGCTGAGCAGGTCTCCAAGGAGCTCGGCGACACCATTACCGTCGTTGCCTTTGACCGTCTGGTCCGTGGTGAGTAAATAAGCTCTTGTAGCTGGTAATGAGCAGGCTGTGGGTTTTACTCACAGCCTGCTTTTTCATGGCTCTTCTTAGAGCCTTTGATAGAATGTTGAGAGTTCAATCTAAAGGAGGATCGCTTTGTCCGACATCCGATATAAACGCGTGCTTCTGAAGCTTTCCGGCGAAGCACTGATGGGCGACGGCCAATATGGCATCGACCCCAAGGTTACCGACCATCTTGCCAAACAGGTCAAGGAGCTGCTCGCCGTTGGCCATGAGGTCGGCGTCGTTGTCGGCGGCGGCAATATTTTCCGCGGCATGGCCGGCGCTGCCGGTGGCATGGAGCGTGCTCAGGCCGACTACATGGGCATGCTGGCAACCGTTATGAACGCGCTCGCCCTGCAGGATGCTTTCGAGCACAATGATGTTCCCTGCCGTGTGATGAGCGCTATCCAGATGAACGAGATCTGCGAGCCCTATATTCGCCGCCGTGCTATCAACCATCTGTCCAAGGGCAACGTTGTTATCTTTGCTGCCGGCTCGGGCAATCCGTACTTTACGACCGACACCGCCGCGGCTCTTCGTGCGTGCGAGATCGGCGCCGAGATTCTGATTAAAGCCACCAAGGTTGACGGCATTTACGACAAGGATCCCGTCAAGTGTGCCGACGCCGTCCGATTTGACAAGATCACCTACCATGAGGTTCTCGTCCGCGGTCTGCAGGTTATGGATTCCACGGCTACGGCACTGTGCCAGGACAACCGTATGCCGATTTTGGTCCTCAACATCGATGGCGAGGACACCGTCAAGCGCGCGCTTTCGGGTGAGCCCGTCGGCACGCTCGTCTATCAGGAGGATTAAGCATGGCAGAGAACATCACCGCCCACATGGACAAGTCGCTCGAGTCCCTCAAGCATAACTTCTCCAAGGTCCGTACCGGCCGCGCCAACGCTAACATTCTGTCCGACATCACCGTCGATTATTACGGTGTTCCCACGCCGGTCACGCAGGTTGCCGCCGTCAAGACCCCCGAGGCCCACATGCTGCTCATCGAGCCGTGGGACAAGGCGCTCATCAACGCTATCGTCAAGGCCATCGGCGCTTCCGATCTGGGTATTACCCCCAACTCCGATGGCACCGTCGTTCGTCTGCCGTTCCCGGCTCCCACCGAGGAGCGCCGTCGCGAGCTCGTCAAGGAGTGCCGCGAGTACGCTGAGCAGGCCAAGGTGTCTATCCGTAACATCCGTCGCGACTTCAACAACAAGCTCGAGCGCGATGAGGAGCTCACCGAGGACGATGTCCGTCGCGAGCAGGCCAAGGTCCAGAAGCACACCGATGAGTATGTCGCCAAGGTCGAGGAGCTTCTGAAGGAAAAAGAAGCCGAGGTCATGGAGATCTAAGGTGCAATACGACGAGCATAAACTGGTCGAGTACTTTGCCGACGCCCCTGCGGGCGTCGGTTTTTCCGACCTTGACCTCAATAACATTCCGCACCATATCTCGTGCATCATGGACGGCAACGGTCGTTGGGCCACGTCGCGCGGTCTTGCACGCACTGAGGGCCACAAGGCGGGTATCGTCTCCCTTCGCGAGATTATTACTGCCTGCGTGCGTCTGGGCGTCGACGTGCTTTCGGCCTATGCGTTTTCTACCGAAAACTGGAACCGCCCGCAGCATGAGGTCAACGTCTTGATGCATCTGTTTGCCAAGACGTTTATCGACGAGCTGCCGCTTCTGAAGCGCGAAAATGTGCGTGTTGTCTTTTTGGGCGACATTTCCGCGCTGCCCAAGAAGACCCGCGACGTTTTTGAACGCGGTCTTGCCGAGTGCGCCGATCACACCGGTATGACGCTGGCGCTTGCCGTCAACTACGGCGCGCGTGCCGAGATTACCCGCGCTGTCCGTCAGATCGCATCCGACGCTGCCGCCGGTAAGATCGATCCTGCCGCAATTGATGACGACATGGTGGCTTCCCACCTCTATACCGCCGGCCTTCCCGATCCTGAGCTTGTGATTCGCACCTCTGGTGAGCTGCGCCTTTCGAACTATCTGCTGTGGCAGGTGGCTTATTCCGAATTCTACGTCACCGATACCTATTGGCCCGACTTTGATCGTTGGGGCCTTGTCGACGCCATTTTGGCCTATCAGGGCCGTGACCGTAGGTTTGGTGGACTGAGCAAGACCGAGGAGGCTTAATCGTGTCCGATCGTCCCAAGGCATCTGCTCCCAAGACGCCTGTGCGCAAAGCTGCCACTGCGGGAGCGCCTGCAGCGAAGAGCGGCACCGGTTCGTGGCTGGCGGGCTTTATTACCCGTGCCGCCGCCGGTATCGTCTACGCCGTTGTCTTTATCCTGTGCCTGGTTTTGGGTATCGTGCCCACGGCCATCTTTGTTTCTGTCATGAGCGGTCTGTGCTGTTATGAGTTTTTCCGTATGACAAGGCTCGATGGCAAGATGGCTAACGAGCGCATGGGTATCGCTGCCGCCGTACTCTTTCCGCTGTCGGCGTTGGGCGATTCGATGTTGCTGAATGCCCTGCTTTTTGCCTTGATGCTCGCTGTGGGCATTTGGTATGTCTGGTCGCCGCGTACCCGCATCTCTGATGTGGCCGTGACGCTCATGGGTCCCATCTACACTGGCTTTATGCTGTCGGCTATCGTGCTGCTGCGCGATGCCGTGCCCGGTTTTGCCGGCGCCCTGCTTTCAGTGGGCGTTTGCGCGTCCCTTTGGGTCTCCGATTCGTTTGCCTACATCGTGGGCAGCCGTATCGGCAAGCACAAGATGGTTCCCAAGATCTCCCCCAAAAAGAGCTGGGAGGGGTTTGCCGGCGGCATCTTGGGCTCGGTTTTGATTTGGCTCATCCTGTGGGCGACGCACTTCTACAAGCTCAGCCTGCCCTATGCGCTGCTGTGCGGCGTGGTCGTGTCCATTCTGGGCGTTATCGGCGACCTTATCGAGTCGCGCATCAAGCGCGGTGTGGGCGTCAAGGATTCCGGCAACCTTATCCCGGGCCACGGCGGAATGCTCGATCGTAGCGATTCGCTTATCTTCGGTTGCATCACCGCACAGCTGTTGCTGATGATCGGAGGCGTGCTGTAATGTCCTTCCAGACGACGTATGGCCCCGATGGACGCCTTCGCGTTGCCATCCTGGGTTGTACGGGCTCTATCGGCACCCAGGCGCTCGATGTGTGCCGCCAGCATGCCGATCGCCTGCAGGTGACGGCGCTGTCCGTTAATTCCAGCACCTCGGAGCTCGTTGCTGCTGCCCGCGAGTTCTCGGTTCCGGCGGTTGCCGTTGCCGATGTCGCTCATGGCGATGACGCCGTGCTGCAGGAGTTGCCCGAGGGCACACAGCTCGGCGTTGGCGCGCAGGCGGTTTGCGAGCTCGCGCGTCGCGACGATGTCGACTGCGTGCTCGTCGCTATTGTGGGCGCCGCCGGTCTCGAGGCGAGCCATGCGGCCTTGACCTCAAATAAGCGCCTTGCCCTTGCCAACAAGGAGTCCCTCGTCGTCGGTGGCGACTTGCTTATGCCGTTGGCGCAACCGGGCCAGCTTATTCCGGTCGACTCTGAGCATTCCGCCATCTACCAGTGCTATCTGGGGGAGAACCCGCGCGAGGCCCACTGCATTTGGCTCACCTGCTCGGGCGGTCCGTTCTTTGGCCGCACGCGCGACGAGCTCGATCGCGTGACGCGTGCCGATGCCCTCGCGCATCCCACGTGGGCCATGGGTGCCAAGATCACCATTGACTCCGCCACCCTCATGAACAAGGGCCTGGAGCGCATTGAGGCCATGCATCTGTTTAACTGCGACCTCGATTTCATTAACGTGGTCGTGCAGCGTCAGTCCAAGATTCACTCTATGGTCGAGTTTGCCGACGGCTCCGTGATGGCGCATCTCGGTGCATCCGACATGCGTATTCCCATCCAGTTCGCGTTCTCGTATCCCGAGCGTTGGGATACTCCGGCGCCTCGTATCGATTTCCGCGAGCTGGGGCAGCTCACGTTTGATGCTGCCGACATGGATACCTTCCGCTGTCTGGCACTGGCCGAGCGTGCCGGCAAGACGGGTGGCACCATGCCGTGCGTGCTCAATGCCGCCAACGAGGTCGCCGTCGATGCCTTCCTGCACGATGGCTGCAGCTTTACCGATATCGATCGCATTGTGGAATCCTGCATGGATGCTCACGATATGCAGGCGGTCGATTCGTTTGAGCAGCTTTGCGACATCGATGCGTGGGCGCGTGAAAAGGCTGCGCAGGTGCTCGTCGCAACCCGTTCCTAACCCATAAGGATTGCTTTTTCGTTTTATGGATACTGTTCTGAGCGTTCTCTCATCGGTCTTTTGGGGCCTGCTGATGCTTTCCGTCCTCGTGTTTTTGCACGAGGGCGGCCACTTTTTGGCGGCGCGTGCCTGCGGCGTCCGTGTGACCGAGTTCTATTTGGGCCTGCCGTGCCGCTTTGACATCCATTACACGTCGCATCGCATTGGAACCAAGTTTGGCGTGACCCCGCTGCTGCTGGGTGGCTACGCTGCCATCTGCGGTATGGATCCGACCGATGTCTCGTGCGCCGATCGCGTGCTCGCGGCTATCTACCGTCATGGTCGCGTGACCGTGGCCGACCTTGCTGTCGAGCTCGAGCTTTCCGAGGAGGATGTGCTCGAGGCTTGTGCTCTGTTGCTGGGCTGGGGCTCCATCGCACCTTGGTATGAGGAAGGGGAGAAGCCCTCACCGAGCTACTATCCCACCAAGTATCAGACACTGCCTCGAGACGCTGCGGGTTACACCACCTTTGACGGCCGCCGGTTCGATCGAGAGCATGCGACTGCCGAGGGCGATGTGTGGGAGCTGCCGTGCGGCGAGGCCGAGTTCCTTGCGCAAGAACGCTCGCACACCTATCTTGGCCAGGGCTTTCTCAAGCGTGCCTTTATGCTGCTCGCGGGCATCATTGTCAATATCCTGACGGGCTTTTTGCTCCTTATGAGCATCTATTCCATTGCGGGTGTCACCGTGCCGGTGGATACCAATGTGATTGGCCAGGTTGACGAAGGCTCGATTGCCGCCTCGGCGGGAATCGAGGGCGGCGACGCGATTCTTTCGGTCGACGGAGTATCGTGCTCTACCTGGATGGACGTTTACGATGCCATCGGCAAGGCTGCCGGTAAGGACGATATCGCCATTGAGTACGAGCGTGACGGCAAGCAGCATTCGACCACGGTTGCGCTCAAAGAGGACGATCGCCTAGGTGTGTATGCATCTACGCAGGTGGTCCGTTTGGACCCAATCACCTCGGCGCGCCTCTCCTTTTCGTATGTTGCGCAGACAGCGGAGGGCGTGATGCGCCTGCTCCAGCCGCAGCATACGATGGAGATCCTCGATCAGTCCTCTTCGATCGTGGGTATTAGCGTCATGTCTTCGCAGGCAGCTGCTGCCGGTCCCATCACGTTCTTGTCGTTTGCCGCGCTCATTTCGTTCTCACTGGGCTTTATGAACTTGCTGCCTATCCCGCCGCTCGACGGCGGCAAGCTGCTAATTGAGATCATTCAAAAGATTGCGGGACGCGAGCTTCCGCTCAAGGTCCAGACGATTGTGAGCTATGTGGGCATCGCGCTCTTTGCGCTGCTGTTTGTCTATATGCTTCGTTCCGACATCCTTCGATTTATTCTGTAGGGGAGTGTTTGGATTGTCTTTATCCCATCCTTTGCCGCGCGAGCTGACGCGCCCCGTGCATGTGGGCGGCGTGCAGATCGGCGGCGGCGCGCCGGTCGTGGTTCAGTCCATGACCTGCACTGATACCGCCGATGCCCAGGCAACGCTTGGGCAGGTTCGCGCGTTGGCGCAGGCGGGCTGCGATATCGTGCGCGTGAGTGTACCCACCGAGGCCGCGCTCGAGGGCTTTCGTACTATCTGTGCTGAGTCCCCGGTGCCGATCGTCGCCGATATTCACTTTAACCATAAGCTCGCCATTGGTGCCGTTGAGGCCGGTGCTGCCAAGCTGCGCATCAATCCCGGCAATATCGGCGATTGGGCCAAGGTTGACGCGGTGATCGATGCTGCTGGTGCCGCGGGCTGTGCGATTCGTATCGGCGTCAATGCCGGTTCACTCGAGCAGGATATCGCCGAGCGCGATGACCTCACGCAGCCCGAAAAGCTCGTGATGTCGAGCGAGCGTTTCGTCAAGCACTTTGAGGACCGCGGATTTACGAACATTGTGCTTTCGGCTAAGGCCCATAGCGTGCAAACGACGCTCGATACCTATCGAGCCCTGTCGCGTGAGATTCCCCACGTTCCGCTTCACCTGGGCGTAACCGAGGCGGGTACCAAACTCCAGGGCACCATCAAGAGCTCTGTAGGCTTGGGTATCTTGCTTTCCGAAGGCATCGGTGACACCATGCGTGTGTCGCTCACGGCCGATCCGGTCGAGGAGCCGCCGGTCGCTTGGGGTATTCTGCAGTCGCTGGGCCTGCGCCGCCGTGGTCCGGAGATCGTCTCGTGCCCTACGTGCGCTCGCTGCCAGGTTAACCTTATTCCCATTGCCGAGGAGGTCACCGAGCGGCTTAAGAACTACTCCGCGCCGCTTTCGATCGCCGTGATGGGGTGTGCCGTTAACGGCCCCGGCGAGGCTTCCGACGCCGACCTAGGCGTGGCCTGTGGACGAGGTCAGGGCCTGCTCTTTTCGCATGGCCAGATCATTGGTAAAGTAGCTGAGGATCAAATTGTCGACGCGCTTATGGCCGAGGTCGACAAACTTATTGAGGAGAAATAAATGACCCGAGCAATGTATATGTCTAAGCTCTATGCGCCGACGCTCAAAGAGGATCCGGCGGATGCCGAGCTAGCGAGCCACCGTCTGCTGCTTCGCGCTGGCATGATCCGCAAGGAGGCCGCCGGCCTGTATTCCTATCTGCCGCTCGCTTGGCGCTCGATCCGCAAGATCGAGAACATCGTGCGCGACGAGATGGATGCCGCCGGTGCTCAGGAGCTCATGATGCCCATCATGGTCGATGCCGAGCTGTGGCGTGAGTCCGGCCGTATCGATGCCTATGGCAAGGAGCTTGTGCGCTTTGATGACCGCCACGGCCGCGAGTTTGTGCTCGGACCCACGCACGAGGAGACCGTGACTGCCCTGGTGCGCAATGAGTTGCGTTCCTACAAGCAGCTGCCAGTGAACCTTTATCACATCCAGGATAAGTTCCGCGACGAGTTCCGTCCCCGTTTTGGCCTGATGCGCGGTCGCGAGTTCATCATGAAGGACGCCTACAGCTTCTCTGCTACGCAGGAGAGCCTGCAGGAGGAGTACGACAAGATGAAGCAGGCCTATGCCAACATTTGCGAGCGCTGCTACATCAAGGCTCTGCCCGTTGTCGCCGACTCCGGCGAGATCGGTGGCGATACCTCCGTCGAGTACATGGCTTTGGCCGACGCTGGCGAGGCTTCGCTCGTCTACTGCGACGATTGCGGCTTCGCTGCCGACGATGAGGCCGCAAGCACCAAGGTCGTTGTGACCGAGGGTCCTGGCGACGGTACGCTTACCAAGGTCGAGACTCCGGGCATGGGCACCATCGAGGCCGTTGCAAAGTTCTTCGGCTTCCCCGAGAACGGCACGCGCAAGTCTCTGGCACTCCTCGACGCCGAGGGCAAGCCCGTCGTGGCCATTGTTCCGGGCGACCACGAGCTCAACGATTGCAAGGCCGAGCATGTCTTTGGCAAGGCCTATCGCATGATGACTGATGAGGAGCTCCAGACCTACGGTCTGCATAAGGGCTTTATCGGACCGGTTAACCTGCCCGAGGGCATTCGCCTGGTGTGCGACGAGAGCCTGCGCGAGTCCAAGCAGTGGGCCTGCGGTGCCAACGAGGTCGATTATCACTTTACCGGTGCCTGCCCCGAGCGCGACTTTACCGTCGACGAGTGGGCCGACCTGGTAACCGTCGTTGCCGGCGATCCCTGCCCGCACTGCGGCAAGCCGCTCTCTGCTGCTCGCGGCATCGAGGTCTCGCAGGTCTTCCAGCTGGGTACCAAGTATTCCGAGGCCATGGGCGCCACCTTTATGGACGAGGACGGCAAGGAGAAGCCGCTTATCATGGGTTGCTACGGCGTTGGTGTGTCCCGCTCGCTTGCTGCCGTCGTGGAGCAGCACAACGACGAACACGGCATCGTCTGGCCGGTCTCCGTTGCCCCGTACGAGGTCGCGGTGATTCCGCTCGATCCCAAGAAGGAGGAGTGCGCTAACGTTTGCGACCAAATCGTCGAGGGCCTGTGCGCCGAGGGTATCGAGGTTGTCGTCGATGACCGTGACGAGCGTCCTGGCTTTAAGTTTGCCGATAACGACCTCATGGGCTTCCCGTATCAGGTCGTGCTTGGCAAGCGTGGCCTCAAGAATGGTACTGTGGAGCTCAAGGACCGTGCCACGGGCGAGCGTGAGGACGTGGCGATCGACGAGGTCGTCGCCAAGATTGCCGAGCTTGTTAAGGCGGCCCGCCGTTAATCGACGTTTCTGCTATTAGATGTAATTGCGGGGCTGCTCCGTATCTCTCTTAGGATGAGATGCGGAGCAGTCTATTTTGTTGGAATAAACTCGATGGGTAAAGAAAACCCCACAGCCCATATGAGCTGCGGGGTTTTCTTGTGCCTCCGATGCGAAATAAATCGCTCAGATATTACTGATAATCGACGACGTCGATCCAGTTCTTCAGGAACTCATCGTTCACGTTGCGCTTACGAGCGAGCTCGGAAGCGGCGACGATGCTCGTCCACTGACGCACGACCTGCATGGGCATGTCGGCGCGGTCGCAGTAGAGCTCCAAGTAGGCCTCAGCCTGGTCCTTGCTGTTGAGGGCGAAGAGCAGGTAGGTGGTGGCAACGTCGGCAGCAGGGGAGCCCTGGGTGGCGTGTGCCCAGTCGCACACATAGAGCTGGCCGTCGTCGCCGACGATGACGTTGGAGGGGTTGAAGTCGCCGTGGCAGACCTTGAACTCCTTGGTCATGCCGTCCAGACGCTCCTGAAGGTTGTAGCGCGTGGTGGCATTGAGCTGATCAAGGCTGTCGATCATGCGGGCGAACTTGTCGCGCTGACGGTTGAGCAGCGGGGAGGTATAGCCGTGGATCTCGATCTGGAGGTCGACGAACATCTCGAGATACTCACCAAAGCGCTGGGGCTCAGCAGTCATCTTCTCGGCAAGGGTGGTGCCCGGAACCTTCTCGGTCACGAGCGCCCAGCCGTTGGCGTTCTCGAGCTGGGAAACCTCGAGAGCCTTGGGGCTGCGGATGCCGCACTCATTGATGCGGGCAAGATTCAAAGCCTCGTTGAACACGTCGGAGACAGGCTTGGTCTCGTTAAAGACCTTGACGATCTTGTCGCCCAGGTCGTAAACGACCTTGTTGCCACGGCGGACGAGCTCGGTCTTGGAATCGGGTAGCAGCATGGTTGCATCCTTTCAACGATGCGATAGAAGCGACGGCGGGGGTGTGTGAAACACCCGTGCACCCCCGCCGTTAAAAACCGTGCTAAAACTAGCAGACGGCGTAGTCCTGAGGCTCTCGGCCGTAGTAGGCGTCCAGGTAGAGCTCCTTGATCTCGCTCATGAGCGGGTAGCGCGGGTTAGCGCCGGTGCACTGGTCGTTGAATGCCTGCTCGGTCATCTCGTCGAGGGTGTCGAGGAAGTACTGCTCGTCAACACCGTAGTCGGCGATGGTCTTCTTGACGCCGATGAAGTCCTTGAGCTCCTCGAGCTTCGTGATGAAGTTCTCGAAGACCTCCTTGTCGTCCTTGCCCTCGATGCCGCAGTACTTGGCCATCTCGGCGTAGTTGTGCAGCGCGTTGGGGTAAGGATACTGGGAGAAGGTACCCATCTTAACGGGAGCCTCGGCGGCGTTGTAGCGCATGACGCGAGTCAGGATGACAGCGTTGGCAAGGCCGTGGGGCAGGTGGTGGAAAGCGCCAAGCTTGTGAGCCATGGAGTGGTTGAGGCCCAGGAAGGCGTTGGCGAAGGCCATACCGGCCATGCAAGAGGCGTTGTGCATCTCCTCGCGGGCATGCGGATCCTTGGCGCCGTTCGTGAAGCTGGAGGGCAGGTTCTCGAAGACGAGCTTAGCAGCGCGCTCGGAGAGGCCCTTGGTGTAGTCGGAAGCCATGATGGAGACGTAGGACTCGATGGCGTGGGTCATGACGTCGATGCCGGAGGCAGCGGTCAGGCCGCGCGGGGCGGTCATGCAGTTGTCGGCGTCGACGATAGCCATGTTGGGGAGCAGCGCGTAGTCGGCGAGCGGCCACTTGATGCCGGTCTCCTTGTCGGTGATGATGGCGAACGGCGTGCACTCGGAGCCGGTACCCGAAGAGGTCGGGACGGCGACGAAGTAGGCCTTCTTGCCCATCTCGGGGAAAGTGAAGATACGCTTGCGGATGTCCATGAAGTCCATGGCCATGTCCTCAAACTTGCACTCGGGGTGCTCGTACATCATCCACATGATCTTGCCGGCGTCCATAGCGGAGCCACCGCCGACGGCGATGATGACGTCCGGCTCAAAGAGAGCCATCTGCTTGGCGCCGCGACGTGCGCACTGCAGCGACGGATCGGGCTCGACGTCGTAGAAGCAGTCGTGGGCGATGCCCATCTCGTCGAGCTTGGCCTCGATGGCGCGGGTGTTGCCATTCTTGAAGAGGAACTGGTCGGTGACGATGAAGGCGCGCTTCTTGCCCATGACGGTACCGAGCTCGTCGAGGGCGACGGGCGTGGAACCCTTCTTGAAGTAGACCTTCTCGGGAGCGCGGAACCACAGCATGTTCTCACGGCGCTCGGCCACAGTCTTAACGTTGATCAAGTGCTTCACCCCAACGTTCTCGGAGACGGAGTTGCCGCCCCAGGAGCCGCAGCCCAGGGTCAGAGACGGCTTCATGCCAAAGTTGTACAGATCACCGATGCCGCCGTGCGAGGACGGGGTGTTGATGACGATACGGCAGGCCTTCATGACGTGCTCGAACAGACTGATCTTCTCGGCCTGGGCGGGGTGCACGTACAGAGAGGCGGTGTGGCCCGGGCCACCGGCGAGCACCAGGTGCTCGGCCTTGTCGACGGCCTCCTGGAAGTCCTTGGCGTGATACATGGCCAGGACCGGGGAGAGCTTCTCGTGGGAGAACTCTTCCTTGGCGGGGTCGGTGGAGGTGACCTCGGCGATCAGGATCTTGGTCTTGGCGGGAACCTCGATGCCGGCGAGCTCGGCGATCTTGGCGGCAGCCATACCGGGAATGCGGTGATCGAGGGCGCCGTTCTTGAACATGGCGGCACGCAGGGCCTCCATCTCGGCACCCTGCTTGACGAAATAGCAGCCGCGCTTCTGGAACTCGGCCTTAACCTGGTCATAGATGGTGTCGATGACGGTCACGGACTGCTCGGAAGCGCAGATCATGCCGTTGTCGAAGGTCTTGGAGTGGATGATGGAGTTGACGGCGAGCAGCACGTCGGCGGTGTCGTCGATGACGACCGGGGTGTTACCGGCGCCAACGCCCAGGGCGGGCTTGCCCGAGGAGTAGGCGGCCTTGACCATGCCCGGGCCACCGGTGGCGAGGATGATGTCGACGTCGCGCATGACCATGTTGGTCAGCTCGATGGAGGGGACATCGACCCAGCCGATGATACCCTCGGGGGCGCCGGCCTTGACGGCGGCGTCAAGCACGAGCTTGGCGGCGGCGATGGTGCACTTGGCGGCAGCCGGGTGCGGGGAGATGATGATGGCGTTGCGGGTCTTCAGGCTGATCAGCGTCTTGAAGATCGCAGTGGAGGTGGGGTTGGTCGTCGGGATGACGGCGCCCACGATACCGATGGGCTCGGCGATCTTGGTGATGCCATAAGCCTCGTCGCGCTCCAGGACACCACAGGTCTTGGTGTTCTTGTAAGCGTTGTAGATGTACTCTGCGGCGTAGTGGTTCTTGATGACCTTGTCCTCAAGAACGCCGCGGCCGGTCTCCTCGATGGCCATCTTCGCCAACGGGATACGAGCCTTGTTGGCGGCCATGGCGGCCTCATAGAAGATCTTGTCGACCTGCTCCTGCGTGTACGTAGCAAAAAGCGCCTGGGCCTCTCGCATCTGAGCGAGCTTAGCCTCAAGCGCCTCTACGTTGTCCACAATTGCGGGAGTAGTGTTTTCCGGTGACTTTTTCACCATTTGTGTCTCCTTGCGATCGGAGATTTACCCTACGACTTGCATGATAGCAAGAAATTATTCGGCGAACGGCAAGATTCCCGTAAAAGGCATACTAAAACGCTTCAATAAACTGAAACGTTTCAACTAATTATCTGCCTGCTGCATCGCCCCGCTCATTGGGGACAGACTTACATGAGTGCTTTCACTCATTTGTGACAGACATGGATTTGTCATTTTGCCGTTCTGGGCCTGTTTTTGGCGCAGATTGGATATAAATAGGTCACAGGCTCAGCATTTCGCGTTCCTTCTCTCCTTTTAGGTGTTGCCTGTACGGCTTTGAAAGGAGAGACCATGCCCCGATGCGCCCGCGAAATATCGCTCACCGGCTATTACCACGTCTTTGACCGCGGCAACTCCAAACAGATCATTTTTGAAGATGATTCCGACCGCTATCGTTTCTTATCGGACATCTCAGACAGGTTTGCGTGCCATGACGTGGCGGTGTTGGCCTGGTGCCTTATGGATAATCACTTCCATTTGATGGTTGATGACCCATATGACAACCTTTCAAAGGCAATGCAGTGCGCGCTGACGGCCTATGCCAAGTATTTCAATGGAAAAACGGGAAGAACGGGTCACCTGTTTGATAATCGCTATTCGCGGATCGCGGTCGAGTCGGACACGCAGGCGGTGCAGTTGCTCGATTATATCCATCTCAATCCTGTGAAAGGTGTGCTCGACTCGCTCGATGCCTACCGCTGGTCAAGCTACAAGGCATACCAGCTGGGATACGATCCCTTTGATATCTGTGACGCGGCTCCTATGCTCGATATTGTCGGAGGCTCTCGTCGCTATTGCGAGCATCTCGAGGAAGTTGCCGGGCGCATCTGGTCAGTGGAGATTCTTCCGCGCCGACGGATCCCCGATGAGGACGCCCTTTCCGTTGCGCGCGAAGTTTTGCCGAGCATGGATCCTGCGCTGCTCAAGGCCCTGCCACGCTCCGAACGTGATGCCTGTCTGCTGAGGCTCAGGCGGGCACATCTCACGGTCAAGCAAATTGCCCGTATCACCGGTATCGGCGCTACAAGCGTGACCAAGGCCACTGTAGGCTGGAAGGAGGCAGCGTGAGGTAGGGGCCGAACCGCAGTCGGCATGCGTTACGTCTGTCCCCAATGCGTGAAAACACTCATGTAAGTCTGTCCCCAATGAGTGCAAAAAGGCGCCCTCCGTAGGGGAGAACGCCTTTGGTAAGTTCTATGTGAACGCGAGGTCTTTGACCCGGAGAGTCCGAGGTACTTGTTGGTAAGACCTTATTTAGGAGCGCGCAACCTTGCCGGACTTGAGGCAGGTGGAGCAAACGTTCATCTTGCGACGGTGACCATCGACGACGACGTAGACGCGCTGGATGTTGGGGCGGAACTTACGGTTGGTGACGCGGTGAGAGTGGCTGATGGAGCGACCGGCAACGGGGTGCTTACCGCAAACTTCGCAAACTTTGGACATAACTGACCCTCCTTGGGCGACAAACGAACATGTCGCGTTAACAAACAAGCCTGAACTATAGCACAGAAGTCGCTCCCTGTGCGCAATCTACACAGAGATATTCCTCTTTTGGCGATAGTGCCCACGCTACGGCCCTGGACGTAGATCCGATTTGCGTGCAGCAGAGGGGATTATGCCAGCTCGTGCGTGTGTTTTCAAGCTCGTCCCACAAATATATAAATGTTTATGGAGCGCCTGCGCACGTTTACGGATTGCCCTGTATTTATGCTCGCAATTAAGCTCGAGGTTGGCTACACTATCCCTTGACCATTAAAGGGGTACGAGATACCCACATGGAATTACATAGCTGCCAAAGAGCAGCCTTTCCTGTGGGTGTCTGGTCCGCTTAAGCGGTCGGGCATCTATTTTTTTGACTGTGTCAGCAGTCAAGACATGTGAGGAAGGAGATCGATGGGCACGACTTCCCCCAAGGCGGTCATCATGGACGAGACCGCCGTCAATCGAGCGATGACCCGCATTGCGCACGAGATTCTCGAGCGCAACGAGGGCTGTGAAGACCTCGCTCTGGTCGGCATCGTCACGCGCGGCGACCTTCTGGCAAAGAAGCTCGCCGAGGAGATCAAGGAGATCGAGGGCGTCGACGTTCCGCTCGGTAGCCTCGACATCAGCTTCTACCGCGATGACTATGCGACCAATTTCGCTCCCGCGATCCACGCCACCAACATTCCCTTTAGCGTCGACGGCAAGCGCGTCGTTTTGGTGGACGACATCCTGTATACGGGCCGTACCATTCGCGCCGCTCTGGACGCCGTTATGGACCTGGGCCGTCCGAGCCGCATTGAGCTGGCAGTCCTCGTTGACCGCGGTCACCGTGAGCTCCCCATCTCGCCGGACTTTGTCGGCAAGAACGTTCCCTCGTCGCATGAGGAGAACGTGCACCTATATATGAAGGAAGTAGACGGCCGCACCGCTGTCGAGATTAACGACGTCGCGCCGGGTTCCCATGTGGGCTCCGCGCCGCTGGGAGGTGAGTAGTACCGTGGCGTTCAACCATAAGCACCTGATCGACATTACCGAGTACTCCGAAGAGGACATCAAGCTCATCCTCGAGACCGCCAAGGCGTTCTCCGAGGTCAACGAGCGTGCGATCAAGAAGGTCCCCACGCTCAAGGGCAAGACCATCGTCAACATGTTCAACGAGCCCTCGACGCGCACCCGCAGCTCCTTCGAGCTCGCCGAGAAGCGCCTTTCGGCCGACAGCCTCAACTTTGGCGGCTCCTCGACCTCCACGGTCAAGGGCGAGAGCCTCGTCGACACCGTCGAGACCCTCAACGCCTACAAGATTGATTGCATCGTCGTTCGCGATAAGCACGCCGGTGCTCCCTATATCGTCACGCAGAACTCGCCCGCGAGCGTTATCTGCGCCGGCGACGGCAAGCACAACCATCCTACGCAGGCCCTGCTCGACCTGTACACCATCTGGGAGCACAAGGGTGACTTCCACGGTCTGAAGGTCGCTGTCGTCGGCGATATCGCGCACTCCCGTGTCTGCGGCTCGCTGATCCCCGCCCTTAAGATCATGGGCTGCGAGACCTACGCTGTCGCCCCCGGCACGCTGCTGCCGCCGGCGCCCGAGGTTCTGGGTTGCGACCACGTGACGAGCGACCTCGATTCCGTCCTGCCCGAGCTGGACGTCGTCTACATGCTGCGCGTGCAGCAGGAGCGCCTTGAGGGCGCTCCGTTCCCCACGATTCGCGAGTATCACAAGCTCTTCGGCCTGACCAAGGACCGCGAGAAGCTCATGAAGCCCGATGCGATCATCTGCCACCCGGGCCCCATCAACCGCGGCGTCGAGTTCGACTCCTATATGGCCGACCACCCGCAACGCTCCGTCATCCTGGAGCAGGTCTACGCCGGTATCTGCGTGCGTATGGCTATCCTGTATCTGCTGCTTGGAGGTGCCGATAATGGCCTTGCTTCTTAAGAATGCCCACGTCGTCGACCCGTCTGTCGAGCTTGACGGTGTCGTCGACGTCCTGATCGACGGTGACAAGATCGCCGAGGTCGGCGAGAATCTCGCCGTCGAGGGAGCCGAGGTCCGCGACCTTTCCGGCAAGTACCTCGTCCCCGGCCTGGTGGATATGCACGTTCACCTTCGCGAGCCCGGCTACGAGGTCAAAGAGGACATCGAGAGCGGCACCCGCGCAGCTGCCAAGGGCGGCTTTACCGGTGTGTGCTCCATGCCCAACACCGATCCCGTCACCGATAACGGCACCGTCGTGGAGTTCGTCAAGTCCCGTGCTGCCGAGGTCGGTCACTGCCGCGTCTATCCGTCGGGCGCCATGACCCGCGGTCTTAAGGGCGAGGCCATGTCCGAGATGGGCGATATGGTCGCCCATGGCGCCGTCGCCTTCACCGACGACGGTCGCGGCGTGCAGGGCGCGGGCATGCTCCGTCGCTGCATGGACTACGGCAAGATGTTCGGCAAGGTCTTTATGAGCCACTGCCAGGACGAGGACCTGGTCGGCCACGGCCAGATCAACGAGGGCAAGGTCTCGACCCGTCTGGCTCTCGAGGGCTGGCCGGCTGCCGGCGAGGAGCTCCAGATCGCCCGCGACATCGAGATCGCCAAGCTGACCGGTGCCAAGCTGCACATCCAGCACATCTCCACCGCCCATGGCCTGGAGATCGTGCGTGCCGGTAAGGCCGCTGGCGTTCAGGTTACCTGCGAGGCCACCCCGCACCACATGTTCCTGACCGAGAACGACCTGGACGAGACCTACAACACCTCTCTCAAGGTCAATCCGCCGCTGCGTACCGATGAGGACGCTGAGGCAATTCGTCAGGGTGTCATCGACGGCACCGTCGACGCTATCGTCACCGATCACGCTCCCCACACCCCGTGGGAGAAGGCCCGCGAGTTCGAGCTCGCGCCCTTTGGCATGATCGGCCTCGAGACCTCTCTGTCGCTCGTCCTCACCGAGCTGGTCAACACGGGCAAGATGAGCGTGAGCCGCATGGTCGAGCTCATGGCCATCAAGCCGCGTGAGATTCTGGGCCTCGATCAGGTTCAGGTCAAGGCAGGCTCTGTCGCCGACCTGACCGTGTTCGACCCCTCCGCAACCTGGACGGTTGGCGAGGACGGTTACGAGTCGCGCGCCGAGAACTCCGGTTTTGCCGGCCGCACGCTCACCGGTCGTGCCACCGATGTATTTGTCGGCGGTAAACAGACGCTTGCCGACGGCTGCATCTGCTAGCATAGCCTTATCGCTTTTGTGCGCGGCGCCCTTGCGGTGCCGCGCTTTCTGTTCGCCTGAACCATGCAACCGCATGGGGGATTGGAGCGTCTATGCCCACACCTTCCACTGCACGCATGCACGACTTCGAGGTCGTCTCGAACCGGGAGATCGCCGACGGCATCTTCTCGCTCGTCATCTCGGCCCCCAAGCTTGCAAGTGCGCTCAAGCCCGGTCAGTTTGTGAACATTGCCGTGCCCGGCGATGCCTCCTCGCTGCTTCGCGTGCCCCTGAGCTTCTATCGCGCCGACGCCGAGGCCGGCACCGTCGAGCTGTGGTACGCCGTCGTGGGCGACGATACCCGCCGTTTGTCCCAGATGGGCCCTGGCTCCACCTCTAACCTGTTGGGCCCCGGTGGCCGTGGCTGGATGGTACCCGAGGGCACCAGGAAGGCACTGCTCGTCGCCGGTGGCATCGGCGTTCCGCCTGTGCTGTGTCTTGCCGGCATGCTTGCCGAGCAGGGTGTTGATGTGGACGTGTGCCTGGGCTTTGGCACCGCTTCCAAGGCCGTGGGTGTCGATGAGTTCCGTGCGCTGGGCGCCACGGTTAACGTGTGCACCGACGACGGTTCGCTCGGCACGCACGGTTTTTGCACCGATCCGGCAGCCGAGCTGCTTGGAGAGGGCGGCTACGACTACGTCGCCAGCTGCGGCCCCGCCGTCATGATGAAGAAGGTCGCCGCCGCTGCCGCCGAGGCCGGTGTGTACTGCGAGGTGTCGCTCGAGCGCATGATGAGCTGTGGCTTTGGCGCCTGCAACACCTGCAATGTCGAGACGGTCGACGGTATGAAGGGTGCTTGTATGTGCGGCCCCGTGTTCGATGCTTCCAAGGTGGTGGTCTTCTAGTGGGTACCGTGAACATGGCCGTCGATTTCGGCGGCGTCAAGATGCAGAACCCCATTAACACCGCAGCCGGTACCTTTGGCTACGGTTGGCAGTTCCAGAACTTCTTTGATGTTTCCCAGCTGGGCGCCATCACCACCAAGGGTTGCGCTGCCGAGCCCTGGCCCGGCAATCCCGCGCCCCGCATGGCCGAAATTCCCGGCGGTATGATCAACTCCGTGGGTCTTCAGAACCCCGGCGTGGCCGCCTTTGCCCGTGAGTCCGGCCCGTGGCTCGAGCAGCTGTCCAAGGACGGTTGCCAGGTCATTTGCCAGGTTGCCGGGCACTCCGTTGATGAGTTTGTGCGCGCGCTCGAGATGTATGTCGAGCTATGCCCCTGGGCTGCCGGCTACGAGATCAACGTGAGCTGCCCCAACATCGCCGCCGGCGGTGCCGCCATGGGCTCTACGCCCGAGGGCGCCTCTTCCGTCATGGCCGCCTGCCGTAAGGTGACCGATAAGCCGCTGTTCGTCAAGATGGCTCCGGTTAACGTCGCCGAGATTGCCAAGGCTCTCGAGGCCGCGGGAGCCGACGGCCTTTCGGTCATTAACTCCATCCAAGGCATGGCCATCGATGTTCATACCCGCAAGTCCCGCGTGGCCAAGCCCAAGGGCGGCCTTTCGGGCCCGCTGTGCCACCACATCGCCGTGCGCATGGTCTGGGAGGTTGCCCAGGCCGTCGATATCCCCATCAACGGTGTCGGCGGTGTCATGACTGGCGAGGATGCGGCTGAGTTTATCCTGGCCGGCGCCACCTGCGTGTCGGTCGGCATGGCCAACTTCGTCGATCCGTGTGCTTCGCTTAAGATCGCGCATGAGCTCGAGGCCTGGGCCGAGTCCCAGGGCGTAAAGGACATCAACGAGCTGGTGGGTGCTTTCGAATGCTAGAGAATGATGCCCGCGACCGTGTTATCGTCGCCCTCGACTGCGACCGTGAGCGCGCGCTCGAGCTCGCCCACGAGCTTTCGGGCCATGCCGCCTGGCTCAAGGTCGGCATGACGCTCTATTACGCTGAGGGTCCCCAGATCGTCAAGACCTTTAAGGACCTTGACTTTAAGGTCTTCCTCGACCTTAAGTTCCATGACATTCCGCATCAGGTGCGCGGCGCTGCCCGCTCGGCCTCGCTTGCCGGTGCCGACCTGCTTTCGGTCCACGGCCTGGGCTCGGGTGCTATGCTCGCTGCCTGCCGCGAGGGTGCCGAGGAGGCGTGTGAGGACCGCGCCAAACTCGTCGCCATCACCGTGCTCACGAGCATGAATCAGGATGCCTTGAGCGAGATCGGCGTCGAGTCGCCCGTGGCCGAGGAGGCCGCCCGCTTGGCAAAGCTTGCTCAGGCCAACGGCATCGATGGCATCGTGTGCTCACCGATGGAGGCTCACGACATGCGTGAGCTGCTGGGTCCTGATGCCCTGATCGTGACTCCGGGTGTGCGTCCGGTGGGTGCCGCCCTTGGCGACCAGTCCCGCGTGGCGACGCCTTCCCAGGCTATCGAGCGTGGCGCAAGCCACATTGTGGTGGGCCGTCCCATCACCGGTGCCGACGATCCGGTTGCCGCCTTTGACGCCATCGTCGCCGAGCTGGTCGAAAACGTCGCGTAAAAGATTCCCCTAAGTCACCATTTTTGGGTCTCATTAGCACAAAATAGCCCCTGTGCCTGCGTAAACTTTCCCATCCTTTGTGTGGAATCGCAGGTCAGGGGCTTAACTTTGGGCGCAGTATATTGCACTTTTTGCGGGTATCGTCTAACCTATGGAGCCGCGATTAGGCATTTTGTACGTTCTACGTGCTAAAATGCCAATTATTGAATCAGATATAACCCAACTATTTGGAGGTACGAATGGCACTCCCTCAGCTTACCGACGAGCAGCGCAAGCAGGCTCTTGAGAAGGCTGCTGCCGCACGTCACGCCCGCGCTGAGCTTCGCGAGCAGATCAAGAAGGGCGAGAAGTCCCTCGAGTCCGTGCTCAACTCCGATGACCCCATCGCTTCCCGCATGAAGGTTTCCACCCTCATCGAGTCTCTCCCCGGTTATGGCAAGGCCAAGGCCGCCAAGATCATGGAGGAGCTCGGTATCTCCGCTACTCGTCGCGTCCAGGGCCTCGGCGTCCGTCAGCGCGAGCAGCTCCTCGAGCAGCTGACCAAATAAGTGAGCGCTCAGGATTCCAAGCTCTTTGTGATTTCTGGACCGTCAGGCGCAGGCAAGGGTACGCTCGTCACTCGTGTGCGCGAGCGCCGCTCGAACCTGGGTCTGACGGTTTCGGCTACCACGCGAGCACCACGCAAAGGTGAGGTCGACGGCGTCAACTACTTTTTTCTGACGCGCGAGGAGTTCGACCGCCGCGTGGCAAACGGTGAGTTTGTTGAGTGGGCCGAGGTCCACGGTAACTGCTACGGCACGTTGGTGAGCGAGGTCACATCCAAGCTCGCCTCGGGCTCGTCTCTGATTTTGGAGATCGATGTCCAGGGCGCCCTGCAGGTGAAGGAGCGTTTCCCCGAGGCCGTGCTGATCTTTATCAAGCCGCCTTCGCTTGAGGTGCTCCGCGAGCGTCTAGTCGGTCGCGGTACCGAGACGCCCGAGACGATTGAGCTGCGTATGGCAAACGCCGCCGATGAGCTTGCCCTTGCCGACCGCTACGACGACGTCGTGGTGAATGACGATCTCGACCGCGCGACCGATGAGCTCGTTCGCGTTCTCGATACGCATGAAAGGATCTGAGGTCCGTGTCCGTTGTAAAGCCTTGCATTGACGATCTTCTGGAGAAGACCGATCACAACCGCTTCCTGCTCGCTTCGCTTGCCTCCAAGCGCGCCTGCGACATCAATAGCATGCTGCGTGGCCAGCACAACCGCGTGCTTGCCGTCCAGGATGTCGATGACATCACCATCGGGCTTTCCGGTGCCGATACCATCTCGATGGCTATGGACGAGATTGTCGACGGTGACATCTCTTACGACGAGGCTCGTTACGAGAAGGCGCTTGGCCACAAGGTTGCTGAAGCCTAAATGGCGGCTCGCGTCTGCCTAGTCCACTATCACGAGGTTGGGCTGAAGGGCAAGAACCGCGCACATTTTGAGCATATCCTCATGGATAACATCAAGGCGGCCTTGGCCGCCTTTTCCGTGAACGCCGTGTCTCGAATTTCCGGTTATATCCTCGTGACCTTTAACGAGCATCAGGCCGACGAGGCGGCGCGTGTCATCCGCACCGTCCCCGGCGTTGCCCGTGTGTCTTTGGCGTATCACACCAACCGCGACCCGCAGGAGTACTGCGCCGCCGCTGTGAAGGCGCTGCGCGAGTTTGGTTCCTTCGATTCGTTTAAGGTGCACGCCAAGCGCTCCAATACTGACTATGAGCTCACTTCGATCGATATCAATCGACAGGTTGGCGAGGTGCTGTGTGAGGCGTTTCCCGATAAAAAGGTCCAGATGCACGACCCCGACGCGATGGTGCACGTTCTGGTGGTTCAGGGTAGTGTCTACGTGTATGCGCGCTCCGAGCGCGGCGTTGGCGGCCTTCCGGTGGGTTCTGCCGGCAAGGTCGTGACGCTTCTGTCGTCGGGTATCGATTCTCCGGTGGCGACCTGGATGCTCGCGCGTCGCGGCGCGGTGTGCGTGCCGGTGCATTTCTCCGGTCGTCCGCAGACGCCCGACACGAGTGAATACCTGGTGCAGGACATCATCCGTGCGCTTGAGCCGGGTGTCCAGATCGGCCGCCTGTACGTGGTGCCGTTTGGCGACTGCCAGCGTGAGATTTCGGTCACCTGTCCCAGCAACCTGCGCGTGATCATGTATCGCCGCATTATGTATTCGGTTGCTGAGCGCATTGCACACATCGAGGGTGCCAGGGCCATCGTTACGGGCGAATCGCTTGGGCAGGTTGCCTCCCAAACGCTTGAGAACATCATGGCCGTCAACGAAGCCGTGAAGATTCCCGTGTTCCGTCCTCTCATCGGTTCGGACAAACAGGAGATCATCGCACGCGCCGAGGAGATCGGTACGTTCGATATCTCGACTGAGGCCGCTCCCGACTGCTGCACGCTGTTTATGCCACGCCGTCCCGAGACGCACGCTAAACTCGATGCCGTGCATGAGGCCTGGGAACTGTTTGATCACGAGGAGATGATTGAGCGTCTGCTCAAGCAGACCGAGTACATCGACTTCGAGAGCAACACGTACAAGGCCCCTAAGACCTTAAAACGCAAACATTCTGAGCTTGCTCCGCGTGAGATTTACCAAGATTACGAGTAAATTTGTGCATAGACCGACGATGCGCCTGCATCGTCGGTCTTTTGCTATCTGGGCATTTTGCGGCTAAGTGTTCATTTGCTGACGTGTGCCTGAATAAATGGACATTATTTCGTAAGGTTTTGGTCAGCTTTTGGTTTGACCGCGAAAACCGGTTTTGGGGCGTGGCTGTTGCGGAGCTCCTTTCCTGACACGATGATGTTGGGAGGTTTTGCTATGGCGCAGCGCGAACAACACGAACGAGTCAAAAAGATGGACCGCTGGGCGGGCAAATTGCTCGGTCATAAGGCAGTGGTGATGGCGATACTGGTCGTCATTGCGATGGCGAGTGGACTGGCAATGGCGAACTTTGGCGGCGGTGCCGGCGGTGTGTCGTTTGAGCGCACTGATGGTTCGGGCACGTTAGTGGAGCCGGGATCCGGCGATGCTTCGAGTGGAAAGACATCTGAAGGCTCTTCGCCTAAGGCGTCTGCCGCGGCAGAGGTCTATGTCGATGTCGATGGCGCCGTGGTGTCACCCGGTGTATATCGCCTCAAAGACGGGGCGCGGGTGGCTCAGGCGATTGATGCCGCCGGCGGGCTGGCGCCCGAAGCAGACGTTACGGGGCTTAATCGTGCATCCAAGGTCACTGATGGACAAAAAATTCACGTTCCAACGGTAGGGGAGCAGCAGGTGTCCATTGCGGAAGCCGGTGTTGATGGTGGGACTTCCGCATCATTAGGCGTCGGTGGCGCAACAGGCCTAGTAAACATTAATACGGCAAGCTCGGCAGAGCTGCAGACGCTCTCGGGAATCGGTCCCTCAATGGCACAGTCGATTATCGATGAGCGGACAAATAACGGTGCTTTTGCTTCCGTTGACGATTTGATGCGCGTGTCGGGAATCGGCGAGAAGAAGCTTGCCAAAATCAAAGATTGCATCTGCGTATGAGTGCGACCGAGCGAGAGCACGTGATGCCTCCGCGGCCCCTGATTCCGTGGACGATGGCCCTGTGTGCCGGCATGTGCGTGAGCTGCGCCTTGGTGCTCAGCATAGCCGCTGATGCGCTGCTGAGGGAGCGGGCGACGGCGGTCGGGCCGCTATGGGCCATTCCCGTTGCGGCAGCGGTTTTCGTTGTGCTGGCTCACTCTTGTGCGAGGCTTGCCCCTTTGAAGCGGTGGCTGTATGCCGCGTCCGTCGGTCTCGTGGCGGGAGCGGTCGTCTCGGCGTGGTGGGCTGTGGGTGCGCTCAACGCCTCGAGGGCGCTCGACGGTCGAGCGGCAAGCGGCCTCGAGTTTGTCGTGCGGGGTGATCCATCCATAAACGACGACGTGTATTCCTATACCTGCGAGGCACGCGCGGACGGTAAGAACTTGGCAACGGTTCGCCTATCGTGTGATCGTGAGCTCAAGGTCGGGGCGCACGTGCGTGTTATCGGTCGCGTTTTACGTTTTGAGGACGATACGTATGGTCGCTCACGCGTGCTTCGAGGCGAGCTCCGAAAAGTGAAGGTCATCCGGTTGGTGTCGGTCGACGAGGGCTCTCCGGGGCCGCTGCTTCGACTGCGAAATGAGCTGCTTGCGTCCATCTCGCCTGCGACCGACCCGGCGCGTGCGCTCATAGCTGGAGTCGTCTGCGGTCGTTCGGCCGAGCTGCGCGCCCAGCCGGCGAGCGACTGGTTTTCGGTGACGGGAACGGCGCATCTTATCGCCGTCTCGGGCAGCCATTTGGCTATCGTGGGGTTTGTAATCGAGGGTGTATTGCAAAAGATTCGGTGCTCACGTGGTCTTCAGCGGGCGATATTGGCGATAACGCTTGTGGGCTACGCTGCCTTTACGGGCGCGTCTCCCTCGGCTGTGCGCGCGTGCTGCATGGTGTTCGCGACGCTTGTCGTAAACGGCGCGGGGCGTCGCCGGCACGGCCTTTCGGCGCTCTTCGCAACCATGTCCATCTTTGTGCTGCTGCGGCCGACGGTGCTGTTCGAGATGGGCTTTCAGCTTTCATGCGCCAGCGTCTTAGCCATTCTGTGCTTTTGTCCCTATGCGACCTACGCGTTGGGTGAGCTAGGTGTGCCATCGGGCGTTGCCAGCGTGCTTTCCGTCACGCTGTGCTCGCAACTGGCGACACTTCCCATTGCCATTCCTGCCTTCGGTACATTCTCGCTCATTGCTCCGTTTGCAAATGCGGTCATCGGTCCGGTGGTGAGCGTTCTGCTCGCTGTGTCGATCGCGCTGGCTCCCTTTTCGCTCGTGGGACCATTGCGGACTTGGGCGCTCGTTGTGCCCATGATTGCCGCCCGTTGCGCGCTGTTCTTCGAGCAGCTGTTTGCCGCCGTGCCGGGTGCATACGTGAGCGTGCCGCCCGATAGCATGTGGATTTACCTAGTGCCGTGTTTTCTGGCGGTTCTGCTGGTCTGGTGGCCGCGTCCCCGTGCACGTCCTATGGCGGTGGGGCTTGCATGCCTGATGCTCTTGGCTGCGATTCCGTACGTCTATTGGGATCGATTCGCTCCGCCTTCGGTGACGGTGCTCGATGTGGGCCAGGCCGATGCGATTCTTATCCGCCAAGGCGGCGCAGTAGCTCTCGTCGACTGCGGGCTCGACGAGCGTGTGGTCGCGGCGTTGGTTCGCAATAACGTGCACCATATCGATGCCGTTTTTGTGACACATTGGGATGAGGACCACTGGGGTGGTTTGCCTGCCGTGCTCGAACAGTTTTCGGTCGGAACGATTGCCGTGGCGGCGGATGCGCTGGAGGATGCTCCTGCCGAGGTATTGAACCGACCTGGCGTGGAGTATCGGCAGGTGCGCCGTGGGGATACGGTCGACATCGGCTTATTTTGCGCTCGCGTGATGTGGCCATTCGAGTTCGTGGATGGCGAGGGAAATGAGGACTCGCTTGTCCTGCTGCTCTCTTATGTTCAGGAAGGCAAGGGCCTGCGAATACTTCTCACCGGTGATGCCGAGCTCGACCAAGAGCGGGAATTCGTGCAGGAGGTGGGGGATATCGATGTCCTTAAACTTGGGCATCACGGCTCCAAGGTTTCAGTCGATGGCGAGTTGCTGGACGTCCTGAAGCCCGAGCTTTCCCTCGCAAGCGCCGGTGAGGGGAATCGATACGGCCATCCGTCCGATGCCTGCATCGATGCCGTTAAGGAAGCGGGTGGTGTGTTCGCGTGTACCATCGAACACGGCGACATTACCGTCACACCGACTGCGAATGGCTTTGCGATGCGATGCCAGCGACCGTGACGACGTCGTTGGCGTGTGGTGGGTCCCTGGGCTAGAATGGCACGGAACGAATACGAAGGCCTGCGGGAGGGGAGCGCAATGTCCGAAACCGGTTTGCTGCCGGCATATCTGATCGTCGGTACCGACGGAGTTAAGCGCGACCACGCCGTCTCGCGTATGAAAGCGCGTCTGGAAAAATCGGGTATGGTCGAGTTCAACCTCGACGAGCGAGACATGACCAAGGACCCCGATATCGAGTCCATTATCGGATCGCTTAACACCTTTCCGATGGGCAGCGAGTTTCGTCTGGTAATCCTCGATGGCTGCTCAAAGCTCGCCAAGGCGGTCTCGGAGCCGCTCGTTGGGTATCTGGCGAGTCCCAGCCCAACAACGGTCTGCCTCATCATCGCCGACTCACTTGCCAAGAATACGCGCCTGTATAAGTCAATCGCCAAGATCGACAAGAAGGCTATCGTCGATTGCTCGGGTACCAAGCGCTGGGAACTGCCGCGCCGTGTTCAGCAGATGGCGACGCAGCGCGGTAAGTCGATTTCGACGGCGGCCGCCGAGGAGCTCGTCTCGCGTTCGGGCGAAAACACGCGCATGCTCGATAACGACTTGGCTAAGCTTGCCCAGATGGTCGAGTCGCCCCAGATTGAACTTGCCGATGTTGAGCGCTGGATTGTACGTACGGCCGAGGTCCAACCCTGGGACTTCCTCAACGCCGTCTCGGCTCGCGATATGCGGCGTTCGCTCGAGCTCTTTAAGCTCCTGCCCTCCAAGAGCTACGTGTGGACTTACACATTGCTGTGCGGTCGCATTCGCGAGCTTATCGTCGCCAAGGCGCTCGACGCGCGTGGGCAGGGTCGCGAGCTGGCCGCAACGCTCAAGCTCCAGTCCTGGCAGGTCAAGAATCACCTTACCTGGGCGCGTCGTTTTTCGATGACCGAGCTCGTCGCAGCGCTCGAGGGTGCCGTTGATGTGGAGCTCGCGCTCAAGGGTTCGGCAGATTCTGAGACCGCGCTTTTGCTCTGGATTACGAACATCTTGAGAAAATCGTGATGATACCTGCCTATTTGACAAATTCGTTCTATCCCTTTGAGAGGGAGCGTGCTATAGTAGGCGCTTGCATGACCTCACCGTGTCTCAGAGGTGTCATACATTTTTTGCAAGGAACTCGAAAGGAACTCCAGAAGTGGCAAACATCAAGTCTCAGAAGAAGCGTATCCGCACCAATGAGGCAGCTCGCATGCGTAACAAGGCTGTCAAGTCCGAGCTCAAGACGCTGACCAAGCACGTCCAGTCCGCCGTCGCCGAGGGCGACGCCGAGAAGGCCCAGGCTGCCCTCAAGACCGCCACCAAGCGTCTCGACATGGCTGCCGCCAAGCATGTTATCCACAAGAACCAGGCTTCCAACCGCAAGTCCGGTCTTGCCAAGCTCGTGAACAGCATCAACGCCTAAGTTGTAAATTTCACACCACACAGATTACGCGCATAAATGGAGCCTGTTTTATGGAACAGGCTCCATTTTTTGTACCGCTCGGGTAAGATAGTCCGCATGAATACTTCAATTGACATTTCCCACATCCGCAACTTCTCGATCGTTGCGCATATCGACCATGGCAAGTCCACGATCAGCGACCGCATCCTCGAGCTCACCCATACCGTCGACGAACGCGACATGGAGTCGCAGCTGCTCGACACCATGGATATCGAGCGCGAGCGCGGCATTACGATCAAGTCCAATGCCGTCCGCGTTTCCTATGACGCCGACGATGGTGAGACGTATCAGTTCAATCTGATCGATACGCCGGGCCACGTGGACTTTACCTATGAGGTCTCGCGCTCGCTGGCAGCCTGTGAGGGCGCGGTACTCGTTGTCGACGCCACGCAGGGCGTCGAGGCGCAGACCGTTTCCAACGCGACGCTCGCCATGAACGCCAATCTGGACATTGTGCCGGCCATCAACAAGATCGACCTGCCCTCGGCCCATCCCGATGAGGTTAAGACCGAGATCGAGGATGACCTGGCGATCCCTGCCGATGATGCCGTGTGCGTCTCGGGCAAGACCGGCGAGGGCATTCACGATCTGCTGGAGTCCATTGTCTTTTTGATTTCGCCGCCTAAGGGCGATGCAAACGCTCCGCTCAAAGCGCTCATTTTGGATTCGTACTTTGACGAGTATCGCGGTGTGGTGGCTACGGTGCGCGTCTTCGATGGTTCCATCAAAAAGGGCGATACCCTGCTTATGATGCAAGCCAAGGGCGACTTTTTGGTCGACGGCGTGGGCGTCAAGCGTCCTGCCGAGACCCCGGTCGACGCGCTGACGGTCGGCGAGGTCGGATATGTGGTCACGGGCTTGAAGGATCCCGAGGCCGTTCGCGTGGGCGATACCCTTACGTGGGCGTCGAACCCCTGCCCCGAGCCGCTTCCCGGTTATCGCGAGGCCAAGCCCATGGTCTACACGGGCCTGTTCCCGATCGACAACAAGGACTACGAGAACCTGCGTGACGCCCTCGATAAGCTGCACGTCAACGACCCGTCGTTGGTGTGGGAGCCCGAGACCTCGGTGGCGCTCGGCTTTGGCTTCCGCGTGGGCTTCCTGGGCCTGCTGCACATGGAAGTCGTCAAGGAACGCCTGGAGCGCGAGTTCAACCTGGACCTCATTGCCACGAGTCCCTCGGTCGACTATCACGTCTACAAGACCGACGGCGAAATGATCGATGTCCGCAGTCCGCAGGACCTTCCCGAGGCCACACGCATCGATCGTATCGAGGAACCCTACCTCAAGGCAAAGATCATCTGCCCGCCTGAGTACACGGGTGCCGTCATGCAGCTCGCCATCGAGCACCGCGGCGTCACAACCGACATGATCCACCTGACGAGCAAATCGGTCGAGATGCGCTTCGATATGCCGCTCGCCGAGCTCATCTTGGACTTCTTCGATCAGCTCAAGAGCCGCACCAAGGGTTACGCCTCGCTCGACTATGAGTTCAACGAATATCGCCCCTCTGAGCTCGTCAAGCTCGACATCCTGCTTTCGGGCGACGAGGTGGACGCGCTTTCGTTTATCGTCCATAAGGACAAGGCATATGGCCTGGCCCGTGGCCTGTGCGACAAGCTCAAGGAGATCATCCCGCGTCAGCTGTTCGAGGTGCCCATCCAGGGTGCTATCGGCAACAAGATCATCGCCCGTTCCACCGTCAAGGCGCGTCGCAAGGACGTTCTTGCTAAGTGCTACGGCGGCGATATCTCGCGTAAGCGCAAGCTGCTCGAGAAGCAGAAAGAGGGCAAGAAGCGTATGAAGGCCATCGGATCGGTCGAGGTCCCGCAGGAGGCCTTTATGGCGATCCTCAAGGTGGACGAGTAGGTCTATGGCTCTTTCCGAATATAGTCTGCGGCTGCTGGGCGCCTATGCCGAGCAGCCGTTCCTTATGGCTCCCATGGCGGGCGTGACCGACCCTGCCTATCGCATCATGTGTCGCCGCCGCGGTGCCAGCCTTGCCTACAGCGAGATGGTGAGCGTGGCAGGCCTTGCCTATGCCAGTAATAAGACGTGGCGCCTGGTGCTACCGGCCGACGAGGAGCAGCAGATTTGCGTGCAGCTCTTTGGCTCCAAGCCCGATCAGTTTGCGAGCGCCGTCGCCGCCGTCGAGGAGCGCGTTGGCGATCGCCTGTCGCTCATCGATATCAATATGGCATGTCCCGCCCGCAAGGTCGTTACCAAGGGCGAGGGCTCGGCGCTCATGCGCACGCCCGACCTGGCCGAGAAGATCGTCGAGGCCACGGTGGGCGCGGCACACGTGCCCGTGACCGTCAAGATTCGCAAGGGCTTTTATGCCGAGGACCGCAATGCCGCGACATTTGCCCAGATGCTTGAGGGCGCAGGGGCTGCCGCAGTCGCCGTGCATGGTCGTTGCGCCACGCAGCTCTACACGGGCCAGGCCGATTGGTCGGTCGTCGATGAGGTTGCCGACGCTGTCGAGATTCCCGTGATTGGTTCGGGCGATGTGTTCTCGGCCGAGGACGCTGCTGAGCATCTGCACGGCTCGGGTGCCAGCGCGGTGTTTATCGCGCGCGGCATCTACGGCAGTCCGTGGGTGTTCGGCGATGCCCGAGCCCTTGCACTCGATGGCACGCCGGTTCCTTCTCGCTCCTCGGTCGAGCGCTTGGACGCTCTGCGTGAGCACCTAACGCTGACGCATGAGCTCTTGCCTCTCATGTCGCGCGCCCGCACGTACGCAAGCTGGTACTTAAAAGGCATGCCCCATGCCGCCGCCTGGCGCGCTCAGGTGGTGCGTTGCTCTACGTACGAGGAGTTCATGTCGCTGGTCGATGATATCGAGTGCGATGTGGTGGCCTGCGAGGCCGCGCTTGCCGCCGGTGAGTCGGTGCCCGATCATCCGCTGGAGGCATAAGGGTGGCCGTTACCGCGCTGTACGTGCACGTGCCGTTTTGCGCTCAAAAATGCCGCTATTGCGACTTTGACTCGCGCAGCTTTGCTCTGTGTGATTTGGATGCTGCGCTCGATTCCTATTTTGAGCAGCTGTATGCGCGCCTCGATTCCTTTGGCGACGCCGGGGCGCTTGCGCAGGTCCGCACGGTCTATATTGGCGGCGGCACGCCGTCACTTGCTGGGGAGCGCCTGGTGAAACTTGCCCGTCGTATCTCCATGTGGTGCAAACCCTTTGAATTTACTTGCGAAGCCAATCCTGAGTCCCTGACCGCTGAGCTCGCCACCGCGCTTGCCGAGGCGGGTGTCACGCGCATCTCTCTGGGCGTGCAAACCCTCGACAATACCGAGCTGGCTGCTATTGGCCGCATTCACGATGCTAATCGCGCACTTGCGGCTATCGCGACGGTGAAGGACGCTGGCCTCGATGTGTCGTGCGACCTGATGTGCGGCCTTCCCGGGCAGACGGCCGCAAGCTGGCGGAGCACGCTCGATGGCGTGTTGGCGGCGGCGCCTCATCATGTGTCGGTCTACCCGCTCACGCTCGAGGAGGGCACGCCACTCTATCGCATGGCGTGCCGTGACGAGTCGCTCGAGCCCGATGAGGATTTTCAGGCTTCGTGCATGGACGCGGCGCGTGAGCGCCTGGGTGCGGCCGGCTATCATCCGTATGAGGTGGCAAGCTACGCGCTCGACGGCCATGAGTGCGCCCATAACATTGCCTACTGGACCGGACAGGGCTACCTGGGCCTGGGTCGTTCTGCCGCGGGCATGCTCGACGACGAGGATTTCGACCGCTTGGCTGGACTGTTTTCCGGCGTGGCTCCCCGTGGTGACTTTCACCGCGTGCGTTTGGTACAACGCGACGATGCCGCGACGATGTTTGATGCCGAGTATCTGTCGCGGCGCGAGGCGGCGGCCGAGGACCTGATGCTCGCTTGTCGCATGACGCGCGGTGTTGATTCCGACCTGTTGGTTCGCGCGTCTCGTGTCATCCCTGCCGATGAACTGGCAGCGGCTTGTGATCGCGCTCTTGAGCTTGGGCTTGCCACTTGGGTGCCCGAGCACGGTGATACCCATGCGGGGCCTATCGCCTCTGTCGATGTCATCGCTGGCTGCTCCTGTGCCCGTCTGGCGCCGACCCACCTGGGCTGGCTCGATGGAAATGTTCTGTTCGAGCTGTTTTGGGATCTAGCTTAGGCCGCTCGGGTAGAATTACCGGAATATATACGCTGCTGTGAGCAGGAGGTTGCCGCGCATGGCGACGATGAACGAAAAAGATTACTACGAGATTCTGGGTGTCTCCAAAGACGCCACCTCGCGTGATATTCAAAAGGCCTTCCAGCAAAAGGCCCGCAAGCTCCATCCGGACGTCAACAAAGAGCCGGATGCCGAGGAGAAGTTTAAAGAGGTTTCCGAGGCCTACGCCGTGCTCTCGGACGAGCAGAAGCGTGCGCGTTACGACGCCATGCGGTCGGGCAATCCCTTTGCCGGTGCACCGACGGCTTCGCCCTATGGCGGCGGCTACGCCGGTAGCGCGGGCTATGGCAATCCCTTTGAGGGCGGCTTTCCCTTTGGTGGCGCCTGGGGCCAGCCGCGTCGCGGGCAGGCTGCCTATAATCCCGAGAGTGGCGCCAACGTGGTCGTCGATATCAAGCTCGACGCCAAGGAGGCCAAGAGCGGTGCCCACAAGACCGTTCGATATACCCGCTTTGACACCTGCGGGCATTGTGGCGGATCGGGCTCCGTTTCTTCAGAGCATGCCCACACCTGTCCGAGCTGCGGTGGCCGCGGCCACATCGACGTCGACCTGTCCTTCCTGTTTGGTGCGGGCACGTTCCAGTCGGTCTGCCCCGAGTGCGGCGGTTCCGGTAAGGTCGTGGCCGACCCCTGCCCCGATTGCGGTGGCAGCGGTCGTACTCGCGTAACCTCCGAGCAGACGATTGAGTTTCCTGCCGGCACGCACGATGGCGACGAGGTCCGCATTAGCGGCATGGGCCACGCAGGCACTAACGGTGCCGCGGGCGGCGACCTGGTCGGCCGCGCCCATGTTGAGGCCGAGCGCTTGGAAGGCAAAGCTCGTACTGGCTTTTACCTGATGGGCATTGTGGCGCCGTTTTTGGTGCTGTCGGCCATCTCGGGCGTGTTCTCGGCCTTTGCCATGATGTGCTTTATTCCGTTTGCCATGGGCCTGTTCATGGTGCTCTCGGACGGCGTGCTTCATCGCAGCCTGCTGTGGTGGAAACGCGGCGCGATGCAGTTTGCCAACGGTTTTGCCAACGGCTTCATGTTCGCACTCGTGTCGGTTTGGTTTGCGAGCTGCTCGCAACGGGCCATGCTTTCGCCGTATCAAATGCAATAACATCAAACCCTTTGTTTGCGGTCGGCCCAGCTTGGGTATAGGACGCACTGTGACAATAATGAAAGTCGGAAGGATTCGGTCGTGTCGGAAAATAGGGATTACTACGAGGTGCTTGGCGTCGACAGGGATGCCGACGCGCGGACGATTAAGCGTGCGTTTTTAAAGAAGGCCCGTACCGTACATCCGGATGTTTCGGACGATCCCGAGGCCGAGGCCAAGTTCAAGGAGCTCAACGAGGCCTATTCCGTTCTTTCCGATGAGCAGAAGCGTGCTAACTACGACCGTTACGGCACCGCGGACGGCCCCGGTGGCTCTGGTTATGTCGACATCAACGATATCTTTGGTGGCATGGGCATGGACGACCTGTTCTCGTCGTTTTTTGGCGGCGGTGCCGGCGGTGGCGCCCGCAGCCGTCGTGAGCGTCGTCGCGGACGTGACATGGCCATCTCGCTTTCGGTGACGCTCGAGGAGGCGGCGCTCGGCTGCAAAAAGACGATCAGCTATGATCGCCTTGCTCCCTGCGAGGACTGCAACGGTACCGGTAGGGCCGAGGGTGCACAGGAAAAGCAATGCAGTCGCTGCCACGGTACGGGCTACGTCACGACGGTTCAGCGATCGTTTTTGGGCCAGGTTCAGTCTTCCTCGCCTTGCCCCGACTGCCATGGCGAGGGCACGGTTATCGACCATCCCTGCGAGACCTGCGACGGTCAGGGCCGCACGCCTTCGCATGAAAAGATTGACATCGATATTCCCGCCGGCGTTTCGACCGGTCGCCAGCTGCGTGTGAGCGGCTTTGGCGAGGCCGGCCTTTGCGGCGAGCCTTCGGGCGACCTGATTGTCAACGTGCGCGTTGCCGACCATGAGCGCTTTAAGCGCAACAGTGACGACCTGTACCTGGTGAGCGATATCTCGATTGCGCAGGCTGCGCTCGGCTGCGAGATCGAGGTCGAGGGCATTATGCCCGACGAGGTCGTTAAGGTGACGGTTCCCGCCGGCGCCCAGTACGGCGACACCGTGAGCGTCAATAATTACGGCATGCCGCGCATTGGCGGTGGCGGTTCGCGTGGCCGCCTGATCGTGCAACTGCGCGTGGTCGTTCCCACCAATCTTTCCAATAAGCAACGCGAGCTGCTCCGTGCTTTTGCCGACGAGATGGGCGATGACGTCGCTTCCGGTAAGAAGTCGGTGACCGACCGTATTAAGAGTGCCCTCGACGATATCCTCGATTAAGGAGCCCGCGTGCTCGCACCCCATATTTCCGTCGTCAACCTCGGCTGTCGTGTCAACCGGGTTGAGTCTGACCGTATCACTGCCGATCTTATGCGCCTGGGCTTTGCTATTGTGGAGCCCCAGGATGCCGATTTGATCGTCATTAACACCTGTGCCGTTACGGGCGAGGCCGAGGCCAAGACCCGTAAGGCCGTCCGTCATGCGCTGGCCCATCCAAATGAGCCCTATGTGCTCGTGACCGGTTGCGTGGTCAATTTGCATCCCGAGGAGCTGTTGGAGCTTTCGGATCGCGTGATCGCCGAGCCGTCCAAGATCGATGTCGCCGAACGTGTCTGCGAGGTGCTGGGCGTTGAGTCCGATAGCGTTCCCGCCTGCAGCGATGGCGAGGTGGTCGATGCGCTCGGTCGCTCTCGCCTGGGCGTGAAGATCCAGGACGGCTGCAACCATCGCTGCACCTATTGCATTGTGTGGAAGGCGCGCGGCCCCGAGCGCTCCGTGCCTGTCGAGTCCGTGCTTGAGCAAGTTCGCGAGGCCCAGGAGGCCGGCGTGCCCGAGGTGGTGCTGACCGGTGTGAACCTGGGTGCCTACGATGGCAAGAGCGCGACCGACGAGCATGTCGAAATCGATGAGCTGCTCGAGGCCATCATGGAGCGCACGACTATTGCGCATGTGCGCATTTCCTCGGTCGAACCCATGGATATCTCTGAGCGCCTGCTTAAGGTTATGGCGCGCTATCCGCAGCGTATTGCCCCGTTTTTGCACCTGCCCGTGCAGTCCGGCTGTACGGCGACGCTGCATCGCATGGGTCGTCCCTATAGTGCCGAGGCCTTTGAGGACACGGTGCGCATGATTCGCGCCATCCTGCCGCAGGCGTCTCTTTCGTGCGACGTCATCGTCGGTTTTCCTGGTGAGACGGACGAGGAGTTCGAGGAGTCGCTGGCGCTGTGCCGCCGTGTGGGTTTCTCGCGTATGCACGTGTTCCGCTATAGCAAGCGTCCCGGTACCCTTGCTGCCGACATGCCCGACCAGGTGCCGCCCGAGGTTATGGCCGAGCGCAGCCGTCGTATGCGAGACACGGCGCAGGAGCTCGCTATTGCCGATGCTCGTCGTCGCGTGGGCACTGTCGAGCGTGCCGTGCTCGAGTATGGTGACAGCCTGACGCTCGGTTCGTTCCATCATGCCCGTCTTGACGATACCTGTGGACTTACAGCCCCGTGCCTGCTCGATGTTGCTATCATCGGAGTCGATGATTCCGGCTTGGTCCATGCGCGCAGGGAGGTCCATGGAAGCCTCGAAGATTAGACTTACCGTTCCCGAGGGAATTGATCCCTCGTGCGTTTTGGGCGCCGGCGACGGCGTCCTTCGTGCACTCGAGAGCTTGGTTCGCGCCCATGTGGTCGCCCGTGGCGATTGCATCGCCGTGAGCGGTGACCCGGACGAGGTCGAACTCGTGGCTCGCTTTTTCGAACATGCTTTTCGCGAGGCGGCGGCCGGTCGTACCCTGTCTGCCGACGATGTCTCTCGCTGCCTGGCCGTCTTGCGCGATGGTGAGCACGAGGCTACGTCGCTTCGCGATGACGTGCTGCTTTCGTATCGCGGTCGCGTCATTCGCCCCAAGACGCTCGGGCAAAAGCGCTATGTGGATGCCATTCGCTCGCATACCATCACCTTTGGCTTGGGTCCTGCCGGTACCGGTAAGACCTATCTGGCCATGGCGCTCGCCGTTGCCGCGCTCAAGCGCCATGAGGTGGGCCGTTTGATCTTGACGCGTCCTGTTGTCGAGGCGGGGGAGAACCTGGGCTTTTTGCCTGGCACCCTCGAGGAAAAGATCGATCCGTACATGCGTCCGCTCTACGACGCCCTTTTTGACATGATGGATCGCGAGCGCACCGATGAGCTTATGGAGCGCGGCGTGATCGAGATCGCCCCGCTTGCCTATATGCGCGGTCGTACGCTGAGCGATGCTTTCGTGGTGCTCGACGAGGCGCAAAATACTACGCCCGAGCAGATGAAGATGTTCCTGACACGCCTTGGATTCAACTCCAAGTTCGTGATTACCGGCGACCTCAGCCAGCGCGACCTGGTGGGTCGTCGTGGTGGCTTGGCGGATGTTGAGAAGATTTTGGGCCGTGTCGACGATGTGGCGTTTGCACACCTGGAGCGCGCCGACGTGGTGCGCCATGCCTTGGTGGGGCGTATTGTCGAGGCATACGATGCTTATGATGATGTGCGCGAGCAGCGCTCGCGCGACCGAAAGGAGTCCCGTTGAGTGTATTGATCAGCAACGATGCCGAGCTCGATACGCTGCTCGACGCGCAAGAGGTGGAGCACATCTGCGAGGTTGTGCTTGCCGCCGAGGGCGTTGAACGTGAAGTCGAGATTTCCCTTTCGTATGTCGACGAGGACGAGATGCACGAGCTCAACCACGAGTGGCGTGGCATCGACCGCACCACCGATGTGCTCTCGTTTGAATGCGACTCGGCCTTTGACGAGGATATTCCCGCCGACGAGACGCTCGAGCTCGGCGATATCATCTTGGCCCCGCAGGTCATTGCCCGTCAGGCCCCCGGCTTTGGCAATAGCCCTGCCGACGAGTGCCGCCTGATGCTCGTACACGGCATGCTGCACCTGCTGGGGTATGACCATATCGAGGACGACGAGGCCGAGGTCATGGAGGCCCGCGAGGACGCTATCCTGCGCGATCTGGCGCTCGAGCGCGGCGAGGACCCCAAACTCGTTCACGTCGGCCCCATCACCAATCATGCCCACGACTAGGAGCCGCTTATGATTCCCGGATCGAACAAGGACCATCCGTCCTTTTTAAAGTCGTTCTCCTACGCCATGGAGGGCTTCGTCACCGCCGTCAAGACCGAGCGCAACATTAAGGTCATGCTCGTAGCGGGCGTGTGCACCGTCATTGCCGGCTGCATCGTGGGGCTCGACATTGCCGAGTGGGCCACGATTATCATCTGCTGCGGCCTGGTGATTCACGGCGAGCTGTGCAATACCGCCATGGAGGCCATTGTCGATCTGGCGACCCAGGAGCTCCATCCGCTGGCAAAACGCGCCAAGGACATCGCCGCCGCCTCGGTATACGTACTTTCAATCACCGCCGCGATTGTGGGCTTGCTGGTATTTGCCCACGCGCTCGGCTTTATTTAGAAAGGGATTCCCATGTCCGACAATATGCAGCCTATCGATGAAATTTTGGACGACGAGTCCCCGGATGCTAAGGCGACCGAGGCCTATGAGGAAGTCGAGGAGTTCGACCCGTTTGAGGGCATGAGCGACGAGGAGCTCGACGCCCTGTGCGATGAGGACGACAGCCTCGCGGGCTTTGGCGACGTTGAGCCCGGTTTCCGCAGTGGCTTCGTGGCCTTGGTCGGCCGCCCCAACGCCGGTAAGTCAACGCTGCTCAACGCCTGCTATGGCAAAAAGGTCGCCATCACCTCGCCGGTGGCCCAGACGACCCGCCGCCGCATGCGCGCCGTCGTCAACCGCCCCGGCTACCAGCTGGTCTTTGTCGATACCCCGGGTATCCACAAGCCCAAGGACGGTCTAGGGTCCGAGCTCAATAAAAGTGCGCTGTTCGAGCTGAACGATGTCGATGTTGTCGCGTTTTTGATTGATGCCACCAAACCGATCGGCAGGGGAGACGCCTGGGTTGCCGAGCGTGTCAAGAATGCCCGTTCCAAGAAGGTCCTGGTGCTCACCAAGGCCGATGAAGCCGACCCCGCACAGGTCATGAAGCAGCTTAAGGCCGCCCACGAGCTTATGGAATATGACGACGAGATCGTGACGTCGTCGGTCAAGAACTTTAACGTCGATGCCTTCATCGAGACCGTTGCGCACTTTTTGCCCGAGGGTCCGCGTTGGTTCCCCGAGGATATGGGTACCGACGCTTCCGATGAGACGCTCGTTGCCGAGTTTGTGCGCGAGAAGGTTCTGCGCCGCACCCGTGATGAGATCCCGCACTCCGTGGGCGTGATTTGCGATGCGCTCGAGCAGACCAAGAAGGTACTGCGCGTGCACGCCACCATTTACGTCGAGCGCGAGGGCCAAAAGGGCATCATTATCGGCAAGGGCGGCGAGATGATCAAACATATCGGTATCGACGCCCGTCGCGACCTTGAGCGCATCTTTGGCACCCAGGTCTTTTTGGAGCTGGACGTGAAGGTCAAGGCCGGCTGGCGCGACGACGAGGCACAGATTCGTCGCTTTGGCTACAATGCCGAAGATTAAGCCCCGGCGTTTATGGCAGGCTCCCGGACATATCGCACGAAGGTGCTCGTGCTCGATAAGACTAAGCTCAAAGAGACTGACCTGATCTTGACGATGCTTGACGAGCAGGGCCGGCAGGTGCGTGCCGTGGCAAAGGGTGCGCGTAAGCCCGGCGGGCGGTTGGCGGCGCGCTGCGAGCTGTTCTGTACCGTCGACATGTTGCTCGCACATGGACGCTCGCTCGACGTGGTTTCTCAGGCCGAGCTTATGGAAGCGCCGCTCGGCGCCGCGCCCGATTACGAGACGACCTGCGCCGCAAGCGCGATCGCCGAGGTCGCGCGCGTGTGCTCGTTCGAGGACGCCGAGGACCCGTTTACCTTTGCCATCACGCAGCGAGCGCTTGCCCTGGTGGGCAGCGGGCTCGACGCGGCGCATTTGGATCTACTTGTGGCGGCATATGTCTTTAAGCTGCTGTCGCACGTTGGCTATCGACCCGATTTTTCGGCCTGCGTGCTGTGCGGAGACCCCATGCTGTCGTATTTTTCGCCCCAGGCCGGCGGTCTCATGTGCGGGTCGTGCGCGTCGAGCGTTCCGGGTGCCGAGCTGGTGTCGACCGGTGAGGTCGCATGGCTGCGCGCCCTCATGTCCATGACCTTCGATGCGCTCATGGCCGAGAGGGTCGACCCCCATACCGCTGCCTTTTTGCTGGGGCTTTCGCACGTGTGGGCTGCGACGCACACCGATCAACGTCTCCGTGCGATGGAATTCATGTTGGGTCGGTGATGATGCGCATGGGCGGTCTGCTTGTGGTAACATACCGACCTGTTGGTACCTCGACCTTGGATGCTCGCTCCACCGGCGGCTTCCCAGTCCGAGGCGAATAGCGTCGCCCGCGGGCGACAAGAAACGAAAGGTGAAACAATGACTGTTTCCAAAGAGCGCAAGGCGGAGCTGACTGCCCAGTTCGGTAACACCCCGGTCGACACCGGCAACCCCAAGGTTCAGGTCGCCATCCTGACCGAGCGCATCAAGGAGCTGACCGAGCACATGAAGTCCCACCAGAAGGACTTCCACACCCGTCGTGGCCTGCTCATGCTCGTCGGCCGTCGTCGTCGTCTTCTCTCCTACATCAAGAAGAACGACATCGTCGAGTACCGTGAGCTCATCAAGGCTCTGGGCATCCGCGACAACATCCAGTAGGATTTGTACATGCTAAGAGCGTCCTGCGCAGCGGGGCGCTCTTTTTGTGTAAGGGCGTGAACAATCACGCTCTGAAGCGTGGCGGGGGCAGGGGGCCCGCGTCACATGAGAAGCCCGCAGGCAAGGGGCCTGTGGGGTAAAGGAGAACAATGACACTCGTATCCAAGACCTTTGAGCTGTACGGCAAGACCTACACCTTTGAGTCCGGCGAGCTTGCCAAGCAGGCCACCGGCGCCTGTCTGGTCAAGCAGGGCGACACCACGATGCTCGACACCGTGGTCGTCTCCAAGGAGCGTAAGAACTACGACTTCTTTCCGCTGACCGTCGACTTCAACGAGAAGATGTACGCCGCCGGCCGCATCCCGGGTGGCTACCTCAAGCGTGAGGGCCGTCCCAGCGAGAAGGCCACGCTCACGGCCCGTATGATCGACCGCCCGATTCGTCCGAGCTTCCCGGACGGCTTCCGCAACGAGGTGCACATCGTCGCCACCTCGCTCGTCGCCGACCAGGTCAACCCCTTTGACGTCATCAACGTCATGGGTGCCTCCCTGGCCATGACGCTCGGCGGCGTGCCCTTCGAGGGCCCGCTTGCCTGCGTGCGCATCGGCCGCAACGTGGAGACCGGCGAGTTTATCGTCAACCCCACCTACGAGGAGCGCGAGAACTCCGACCTGGACCTGGAGCTGGGCGGCTCTGCCGACTTCATCTCGATGGTCGAGGCCGGCGCCGAGGAGATCTCCGAGGACGACATGCTCGCCGCCATGAAGTTTGGCCAGGAGGCCCTTGCTGCCTTCTGCCAGGCTCAGGACGAGTTTGTCGCCGAGTGGGAGCAGGTCAACGGCGCTATCGTCAAGAAGGAGTACCCGCTCGACCAGCCCGTCGAGGAGGTCCAGGAGCGCATCTTCGCCCACTACGACGAGATGGCAGCCGCCCTTCGCGACGCCGACAAGCTCTCCCGTATCGGCAAGGTCGAGGCTCTGAAGGAGTCCATCCGTGCCGAGTTCACCGAGGAGGAGCAGTCCGCTTGGGAGCGCGAGATTCCCGTGGCGCTCAAGAAGCTCGAGAAGAAGGCTATGCGCACCATGGTCGTCGAGACCGGCGAGCGCGTCGACGGCCGTGCCGCCGATGAGATTCGCCCCATCATGGTGAAGGATAACTACCTGCCGCTCGTTCACGGCTCCGGTCTGTTCCAGCGTGGCCAGACCCAGGTGCTTTCGGTCCTGTCGCTCGGTATGCTCAACGAGGGCCAGCGTCTGGATACCATCGAGCCCACCGAGGGCAAGCGCTACATGCACCACTACAACTTCCCGCCGTTCTGCACCGGCGAGACCGGCCGCATGGGCAGCCCCAAGCGCCGCGAGATCGGCCACGGCAACCTGGCCGAGCGCGCTCTGCTTCCGGTGCTCCCCGACGAGAACGAGTTCCCTTACGCCATCCGCGTCGTCTCCGAGGTCATGGAGTCCAACGGCTCCTCTTCGATGGCTTCGACCTGCGGCTCCACGCTCGCCCTTATGGACGGCGGCGTGCCCATTAAGCGCCCGGTTTCCGGTATCGCCATGGGCCTGATCCAGGAGGAGGGCAAGACCGTGGTCCTGTCCGACATCCAGGGTCTCGAGGACTTCCTGGGCGACATGGACTTTAAGGTCACCGGCACCACCGAGGGCATTACCGCTCTGCAGATGGACAACAAGGCCACCGGCCTTACCTTCGACATCCTGGCCCGCGCCCTGCAGCAGGCCAAGGAGGGCCGCGCCTTCATCCTGCAGAAGATGCTCGATGTGATCCCCGAGCCGCGCCACACCACGCGCAGCACCGCTCCGCGTATCGTCTCCATCCAGGTTCCGACCGATAAGATCCGTGACGTCATCGGTTCCGGCGGCAAGGTCATCCGCGGCATCCAGGACGAGACCGGTGCTTCGGTCGACATCCAGGAGGACGGCACCGTCTTTGTCGGCGGCACTGGCGAGTCTGTTGACCAGGCCGTCGAGCGCATTAAGCTCATCATCAAGGTTCCCGAGCCGGGCGAGGAGTACACCGGTCGCGTGGTCTCCATCCAGCCCTTCGGCGCCTTCGTCAACCTGCTGCCCGGCAAGGACGGCCTGCTGCACATCTCCCGCGTCGCCAAGGGCCGCGTGGAGAAGGTCGAGGATGTCCTTAACGTGGGCGACGAGGTCAAGGTCGTCGTTATCGAGGTCGACGATCGCGGCAAGATCTCGCTCGATCGTCTTGACAAGCCTGAGGCTCCGGCTCGCGCCGAGGGTTCCTCCGAGGGCGACGGCGAGCACTTCCAGCGCCGTGAGCGTCCGCGTCGCGAGCGTTCCGAGCGCAGCGACCGTCCGCGCCGTCCCGGCGACAACGGAGGCCGCAAGCCCCGCCGTCACCACGACGCCGAGTAACAGCCGCACATAAGCAGCTCAACAAGGGCGATCCCGTATTGGGGTCGCCCTTTTGCTATTCCCGGCGGGGGCCGCGGGTAAAGTTTCCTGCTCTACAGTCCTGCTCGCACGGAGAGCACATTAAGTGCTCTCCGGCTCGTGCGGAACTC
>CALEXE010000075.1:0-7397 GCA_937925265.1 uncultured Collinsella sp.
CGCCGAATGCTCGCCATCGAAATTTATCGATGGCCTATTTCAGACTGTAATGGGGCGTCCTCGGCATGTCGGAAGAAAGGAGCCCAGGTGCGCAGGAATTCCATTTTTACGAAACGGTGGGTGAAGGGAAGCGCGGTCCTCGTTGCCACTGCAGCGACGCTCGTGTTTGCCAATCCCCAGCAGGCGATTGCCACGCCACTCAAGGGCGTCGACTCAGCGACCGTGTCCCAGTCTGCCTCGAATGTCGTCGACATCGATTTCGCTGACGGCATCAAGGGCCGTATTACGTTCCTCGAGGACGGTATTTTCCGTTATAACGTCGACCCCAAGGGTGAGTTTTCCGATTACGCCACACCGCGCAGTAAGTCCCACACGGCTAAAATCCAGGCTCAGCCCGATACCTCGGACACCTACAGCAAGCCGAGCGCGACGGTTGCCGACAAGGGCGACACTATCGAGATCACCGGCGGAAAGGCGACCGTGATCCTGGACAAGGCGACTGGCAAGATGAGTATCAAGTCAGGCGACCGTGTCGTGGTTTCCGAGTCCGCGTCCCTCGACCTTGATAAGAAGGGTACCGTCCAGACGCTCGCCAAGGAGAAGTCCGAGAACTTCTTTGGCGGCGGCACCCAGAACGGACGCTTCCTGCACACCAACCAGACCATCGCCATCTCCAACACGAACAACTGGACCGATGGCGGCGTTGCCTCGCCCAACCCGTTTTATTGGACGAGTGACGGCTACGGCGTACTCCGAAACACGTTTGCAGAGGGTTCCTACGACTTCGGTTCCACGGACTCATCGACGGTCACGACTTTGCACAGCGAGAATGAGTTTGATGCCTACTACTTCGTGGCGACCAACGAGGGCGCTTCGAACGTGGCAACCGAGATGCTGCAGGACTACTACAAGGTGACCGGTAACCCGGTACTGCTGCCCGAGTACGGGTTCTACCTTGGTCATCTTAATGCCTATAACCGTGATGGCTGGTCAACGACCTCGGGTCAAAAGAAGTGGGAGACCAAGGGCAGCAAGTCCTCGAGCGAGAAGGGCGACGTTAAGTACGAGTCTGGCATGTCGACGGGCTACAAGCTCGACGGCACACTTGCGGCCGAGACGCTCAACGGTGAGGGCCCTTCGGTTGATACCGAGAACATGAAAGCGACCGATTTCGACCGCCAGTTCTCTGCTCGGCAGGTTATCGATGACTACGAGGACAACGACATGCCGCTCGGTTGGTTCCTGCCGAACGACGGCTACGGCGCCGGCTATGGCCAGAACGGTTACTACAAGACCGGCGGCGTCAACTCCGACGGAACGAGCTCGGCCGACCGTCTTAACGCTGTGCGTGCCAATGTCGACAACCTTAAGAAGTTCACCGAGTATGCCAACTCCAAGGGTGTGAGCACGGGCTTGTGGACCCAGTCCAACCTTGAGCCCGACAGCAACTCCGAGACCCCGTGGCACCTGCTTCGCGACTTCGACGCCGAGGTCAAGACGGGAGGCATCTCTACCCTTAAGACCGACGTCGCCTGGGTTGGATCTGGCTACTCCTTTGGTCTTAATGGCATCAAGACAGCTTATGACACGGTGACGACCGGCGCCAACAAGCGCCCCAACATCATCACGCTCGATGGCTGGGCCGGCACGCAGCGCTTTGGCGGCATTTGGACCGGCGACCAGTATGGCGGTAACTGGGAGTACATTCGCTTCCATATCCCCACGTATATCGGTCAGAGTCTTTCGGGCAACCCCAACATCGGCTCCGACATGGATGGCATCTTTGGCGGCGACCCCATCATCTCTGCGCGTGACTACCAGTGGAAGACGTTCACGCCCTCTATGCTCGACATGGACGGTTGGGGCACCTACCGCAAATCGCCCATGACGCACGGCGATCCCTACACAGGCATCTCGCGCTTCTACCTCAAGCTCAAGGCGCAGCTCATGCCCTATATCTACACGAGCGCGGCCTCGGCGGCCAACATCGACACGGGTAACGGCGATGCCGGCCTGCCCATGATCCGCGCCATGCTGCTTTCCGACAACTCCGAGTACGCCGCAAGCACTTCGACGCAGTACCAGTATATGTTCGGTGAGAACTTCCTAGTGGCACCGGTGTATCAGGATACCCAGGCAGATGAGAACGGCAACGACATTCGCAATGGGATTTACCTACCCAACTACGGCACCGAGGAGAATCCCACCATCTGGATCGACTACTTCTCGGGTAAGCAGTATCGCGGCGGCCAGGTTCTCAACAATTACGAGGCTCCGCTTTGGAAGCTGCCGCTGTTTGTGAAGGCCAACGCTATCGTGCCGATGTACGCCGAGAACAACAACCCCGAGGCCGTGAGCGACACCAACACCAAGGGTACCGACCGTAGCCAGCGTATCGTCGAGTTCTTCGCCACCGAGGGCGACGGCACCTTTACGCAGTACGAGGACGACGGCTCCTCCATCGAGAACAACACGACTGAGGACGATTCCTACGGCACGATCGACAATATCTCCTACGGTGAGCATGTAAGCACCGTCTACAGCTCCAAGGCCGCAGGCGGCACCGCGACCTTTACCGCCGAGGCCTCGCAGGGCGGCTACAACGGCTACGACTCCAACCGCACCACGACCTTCGTGGCCAACGTGTCCGCCAAGCCCATGAGCGTCGTCGCCAAGAACGGCGGATCCGCGCTCAACGTGGTTAAGGTCGACTCGCAGGAGGCCTTTGACACCGTGACCCCCGAGGCCGGCCAGGCGGTCTACTTCTACAGCGAGACCCCCAACCTCAACCACTACGGCAGCGATGCGGACGGCACCGAGGCCGAGCAGGGCGAGAGCTTCAACAACACCAAGATCACCACGAACCCCAAGGTCTACGTCAAGTTCGCGAAGACCAATGTTGCTGCAGCGGCGCAGACGCTTGAGCTGGGCGGTTTCGTGAACGCCGACGCCACGCTCACAGCCGATCGCCTCAACGAGAACCTCTCCGCACCCACGAACCTTGCTGCCCCCGAGGACGTCACGACCCCAACGAGCATCAAGCTCACCTGGGGAAAGGTCTATGGTGCCACCTCCTACGACCTTAAGGTCGACGGCACTGTGTTTGCCGTGGGTGATGCGGCCGAGTTCACGCACACCGACCTCGCCTACAATAGCAAGCACACCTACCAGATTCGTTCGCGCAACGCCGAGGGTTACTCCGCCTGGAGCGATGTGCTCGAGGCGAACTCCGCACTCGATCCGTGGCGGAACGTCCCCGACGCCGAGCAAATCACCTGGGAGGGCTCACTTTACGGCAGCCATAAGGCCGAGCTCGCCTTCGACCATGAGTTCCAGTCGGGCGACGGCGGTTTCCACTCCGGTGGCAACGATCTGGGCAAGGCGCTTACCGTTGACTATGGACGCGCTTACAAGCTCGATAAGCTCGAGTACTATCCGCGCGATGACGCCGGCAACGGCACTGTGACCAAGATGCGTGTTGAGACGAGTCTCGATGGCGTCCACTGGACGAGCCAGGAGGTCGATTGGGCACGTTCCGCTGATTGTAAGACGGTAGCGTTTGACGGCACCGTGGCCGCCCGTTACGTGCGCATGACACCGCTCGCCTCGGTCGGCAATTTCTTCTCCGCGTCCGAGATTGCCATCTACAAGACCGGCGGCACGGATGGCTTCGCCGTGGGCTCCAACCTCAACAAGGCCACGATCTCCGACGGAGACTACTCCAACATGAAGAACTATCTGGGCCTCGAGAATCGCGATCCCGATACCCCGACGTTCGGTTCGCAGATCCGCGACCACTTCGCCGACCTCAACGATAACGGCGTTTACGACGTCTACGATTACTCGTTCACCATGGCGGGCCTTGACGGCGGCACTAAACAAAAGGGCAAGGTCGCAGGTTCGCTCGCGGTGATTCCGAGCAAGACCGAGGTCGAGGCCGGTGATGAGATCACCGTTGATGTCTATGCGGCCGACGCCAAGAACGTCAACGCCCTGGGCGCTCTCGTCAACTTCAAGAGCGACCAGTTCGAGTTTGTGTCCGAGAGCATCGCGCAGGACGGCTCGACTGCCGGCATGGAGAACCTGTCTCGCGAGAAGGTCCAGTTCGCGGACAGAACGCAGACTATCAATCTCGCCTTTGCCAACCGCGGCGATGGCAAGCTCTACAACGGTACCGGCGCGGTGGCGAGTTTCAAGCTCAAGGCCAGGACCGCCGGCAAGGTCGAACTGCCCTCGACATCTTGGCTCATCGGTCCGGCATGCGACGCACTTGAGTTTGCGAGCGACGGCACGGTGACGATGCCGGATGTTCCTCAGCCAACGGTCGCCGAGTACGGTCAGGATGCCTTCAACATCACGATGACCAACGATGAGCTCACGACCGACGACGGGACCAACGTCGAGAAACTTATCCAGCAGAAGAGCTATAACGCGCTGTTCGATAATAACGAGGGCGACAACGGCTTTGAGTTCCTATGGGACTGGGAAAGCAACTGGGACAGCGAGGGTAAGCTTCCGAGTTACGTGAAGCTTCCCACCACGATGACATTCGCATTTAAGACGCCGTCGAAACTCGATAGTGTCGAGGTCGTTAACCGCAACGCTGGCAACGGAACCGTGCAGAAGATCAAGGCTGTCGTGACGTTCGAGGATGGCTCGACCCAAGAGTTCACGGGCGGGGAGTACGATTCCTTCCGGGCTCGCTACGCCTTTGGCCTCTCTGCCGAGAACAAGGGCAAGAAGGCGACCAAGGTCGAGGTCACGCCGCTTGAGGCATCGGGTGCCCAGATGCTCACACTGCGTGAGGTCAACTTCAACTACACGCAGGGTGTCGAGGCCATCGAGGGTGTCGAGCTAGGCAAGAACCAGACCGAGTTCTTTGAAGGCGACGTTACGCTCGTCGACGCCAAGGCCACGCCTGAGAGCGCCGGCTACCCCTATGTGAAGGTCGAGAGCTCCGACCCCTCTGTGGTAAGCGTCTCCGCTGTTCAGGCTGGCGATAGCGTGAGCTACTACCTGCGTGCCAACAAGGCCGGCAAGGCAAAGATCACGGTGGCGTCGGTACTCGACCCCTCCAAGACCGCATCCTATGAGGTCGAGGTCAAGGCTGGTGTCGATACCTCTGCGCTCGTGGCAGCGCTTTCCAAGGCCGCGGGCTACAGCGAGTCCGTCTACACTAAGGATTCCTATGAGGCTCTCACCGCTGCGGTCGAGGCGGCTCAGAAGCTCCTCGACGGCGGCCAGGGCAGCTATAGCAAGAAGGATGTCGCAGACGCCACAGCCAAGATCGAGAAGGCAATCGACGGCCTCAAGATGCGCCCTGTTGATGAGAAGATTCTTATCAACACGCCCGAGAACCGCGAGAACGTCAAGGTGGCCGGCTTCTCGAGTGAGGCCGACTACGAGGGCAGCAACGCCGTCAACGCTCTCGACGGCGACGAGCGGACGCTTTGGCACAGCGACTGGGCCCATGGGACCGGTATGCCCCAGTATCTGAGTGTCGACCTGGGCCGCGACTACGATCTCACCGACGTTACATTCCTGCCGCGCCAGGACGGCGGCACTAACGGCGATATCTTCGAGGCCGAGATACTGGTCTCCGACACTGCCGACGGTTATAAGATGGGCACCGCCGTGTCGATGGGTACGTTTGCCTTCGACAACGACGGCCACGTACTCACCGACCGTGGCGACTGGAAACAGATGAGCTTTGGCGCCGCGCGCGGTCGCTACGTGACCGTCAAGGTGATTCACGCCGGCGGTGGCGACGTCGATGCCTACTGCAGCGTGGCGGAGCTCAAGTTCTACGGTACGGCCGTCCCCGATCCGGTGGCGAAGGATGATCTCGCTGCCGCGATCAAAAAGGTTGATGCCGAGCTTGCCGCTGGCGACCTCAAGGCTGGCGACTACACCGAGGCCTCCTGGACGGCGCTCGAGAACGCCCTGGCGAGCGCCCATGCCATCTTGAGAGACGAGAACGCCACGCAGGACGAGGTCGACCACGCGCTCAGGGCGCTCGAGAGCGCCCGCGGCGCGCTCGATAAGACCCCGGTGCCCCCGGTCGAGAATCCGACTAAGAAGCAGCTCAAGGCCCTGGTCAAGCAGGCGAAGGAGACTGACACCAGGGGCAAGACGGCCGAGTCTGTCAAGGCCCTGACGGATGCCATTACCTACGCCGAGGACGTCTTGGGTAATGAGAATGCTTCCGACACCCAGCTCCAGGCGGCCTATGACCAGCTCAAGCTGGCTATTGAGAGCCTCAAGGATGCCGATTCCGGCAATCAGGGCGGCTCGGGCAACCAGGGTTCCGGCAATGGCTCGAACGGCGGCAACCAGGCGGGCAAGCCCGCAGGCGACAAGGCCCAGGGCAGCAAGAAGAACGGTTCGGCGATTCCCAATACCGGAGACCAGACGGCGGCGACCGTCGCGACCGTCGGTGGTCTTGGCGCCATCATCGCCGCGATCGGCGCTTTCTTCCATCGTCGCAGTAAGGCTAAGTAGCCCCAGCAGCAGCTAAGCAAGCGTGCCCGCCGTCCCATCCAAGGACGGTGGGCACGCTTTTTGAATGTAGGCGGAAAGCTCCGACCCTTCGGCCTTAATCTCGCAAAGCGTTCCGTCTCCCGCCGAACACATCAGCATCGGCGGCTATACTTGAATTATTTGCAGTTAAGGGTCGCGGATTCGCCGCGTCACCGCTCTCAACAGGAGGTCTTTGTTTATGGCAGATCAAAAGCCGGTTGTCGGGATCATCATGGGCTCCAAGTCCGATCTGGGTGTTATGGAAGGCTGCACCGCCGAGCTCGAGGCGCTCGGTGTGCCCTATGAGCTCGTCATTGCGAGCGCACACCGCACACCGGCGAAGGTCCACGAGTGGGCTTCGACTGCTGCCGATCGCGGTATCAAAGTGATTATCGCCGCCGCCGGCAAGGCCGCTCAGTCTGAGGCGGACGCCAAAGTGGCCGCTGTGATTGCCGCCGGTAAGGCTACCCAGGCCGCAGCCGACAAGCGCGAAGCCGCTTATGCCGATGCTGTGAAGGCATTCCAGGCACAGGTAGCCGCCCGCGAAGCCGCCTATTTGAAGGCAGTTCTTGGCAAGTAACACCTTATATAACAGCAAAAGGGGCACCCTCGCGGGTGCCCCTTCCTTTTTATTGTTACTGCAGCTTTGCCAGGGTAGCTTCGGCGTCATCGAGGATGCGCTCGAACTTTTCGAGGGCAGCGTCGACTGGGGCCGGGGTGGCCAGGTCAACACCGGCGTGGCGCAGCTCATCCAGCGGGTAGGCGCTGCCGCCCATGGAGAGGAACTCCTTGTAGCGCTTGACGGCAGGCTCGCCCTCTTTGAGGATGCCCTCGGACAGGGCCACGGCGGTGGAGTAGCCGGTGGCGTACTTGTAGAC
>CALEXE010000076.1:0-1232 GCA_937925265.1 uncultured Collinsella sp.
GGCCTTCTCGACCTGCTCGATGTTGTTCTGCCGAATCTCGATGCACTCGGCGGTATCCAGCTTCGCGGTGTTGACGATCTCCTCGGTGATGAGGGTCCCGTGCCGGCCGTGGTCGCCGACGCCGCCGACGAGCCCGTAAGCCATCAGTCGAGCACCTCGCAGCCGTACCCAACGCGGCCGTCGACGTCCGCCTCGATGGCCTCGATAGCCTGCACCGGCACGCCCTCGCACCCGAGCGTGCAGCCGTCGTCTGGCGCGACCTCGTCGCCTCGCTGCGTGCAGATGTAGGTGTCCGGGAACGTGAAGCCGAAACCCAGCTTTACGGCGCAGTCGCCGCAGTTCGCGCAAGTGAATAGCTCTTTCATGCCTGCCCCAATCTCTCTGCGGGCAGTGTCGCGGCACGGTCACGCGGCATGAAAAAAGGCCCCGCCGGAGCGGGGCCTGTTGGCTAGTTATTTAGTTCGCTTTCGAATATCTCGACTATATCGGCCTCAAGAGCATCCTCGAACTTATCCGGGCCAAACAGCTCGTAGTACTCCCTGCGATTCTCGTCGTCGTATTTGGCCTCTTCAAGCCATAGCTCCTGAACGGCTTTAGGCTTGGAATCGAGAACGTGACCTATAGCGTCGACGTCGTCTCTTCCGTCGAGATAGCTAACGGCTTCGTGTCATTCATGATGCTCAATCTTGAAACCGAACCTCTCCTCAATCGCCCGAAACAGCCTGTCCTCGTTGCCGCCATAAAGCCTTTGGATTCTAAGGTACTTCACCTCATCGACATTATAGGACGCATCCGGCTCGGAAACCTTCTCGAACGTGTAGATACTTCCATCGTGAGCTGCGATTATCCCCATCTCGCAGCCCTTGCCGCCGACCGCCAAAAGGTCAGCCGCGCTCGGGATGCCAGAGGCCGGGTGGTTGTGGAGCAGCACTACGCGCCGACCGTCCCCGATTGCCGCCTCGACCTTCTTGCCGAACTTCGCCGGAGGGACCACGGTGCTGCCGACGGTCGAGTTAACGCAGCTCGTGATTGTCTTGCCCGTTGACAAGTCGATGGCGTAAAGGTCCTCGCCGTTCGTGCCCCCTCGGTGGCTGAGGATGCGTCTTATGCTCGCATGTACGCCGTCCGCGGCATCTTTGCCGACGGCTTTAGACACCTTTGCCCTGTAGTCCCTGCTCGCGATCTTCCCCATATCCACCGCGAACTCCATTGAGTGCTCTACCGGCTTAGCC
>CALEXE010000077.1:0-20500 GCA_937925265.1 uncultured Collinsella sp.
CAATCATCACTTTTTTGAGAAAAATACCCCCAGCTTTAGTGGGGTGTAGTGATAATCTCGCCTGTTCGCGCTACAGTTTGTCGGAAATACCTCGATGTTAGGAACCAAATGATCACTTCCGAGCTTTTCGGCACCGCGCCGTGCGGTACCCCCGTTCATCGTTACACCCTCGACGGGCCCGAGATCTGCGTTCGCATTATGGACTATGGCGCCACGGTGCTTGGTATCGATGTGCCCGACATTCCCGGCAACGTGCGCGATGTGGTGCTGGGCTTCGATAAGCTCGAGGATTACTTTGACAACCCCGCCTGCTTTGGCGCGACCATCGGCCCTGTGGCAAACCGCACCGCTGGCGCCACGATCGCCATCGACGGCACGGACTGGCATATGCCCGCCAACGAGGGCGCCAACAACCTGCACAGCGACCTTGAGCACGGCCTGCACAAACGTGTGTGGGATGTTGAGCTCGACGAGGTCCATAACGCCGTGCGCATGACCACCTCGCTTAAGGATGGCGAGCTGGGCCTGCCCGGCAACCGAACCTTTACGGCCGTGTTTACCGTTACGCGCACCGGCGTCTTCCGCATCGATTATGGCTGCGAGAGCGACCGCGCCACCTACGTGTCCATGACCAACCACACGTACTTTAACCTTGCAGGCCATAACGCCGGCATGGACTGCGAACATTTCTTTGTCGCCAACGCCGCCCACTACCTGCCCATTAACGAGCAGAACATCCCCACCGGCGAGATTGCTCCGGTCGAGGGAACACCGTTTGACTTTCGCGAGCTTCGCCCCGTCGCACCCGGCATGGAGGCCGACGACCCGCAGATCAAGCAGGCCCGTGGCTACGATCACTGCCTGTGCATCGATGACTATCAGTACGGTCGCAACCTGCGCCGCGCCCTGCATGTCGAGGAGATGTGGACCGGCCGCGAGCTGGACTACTACACCACCGCCCCGGGCGTGCAGCTCTACACCGGCAACTGGCTGGGCGACGAGCACGCCAAGGACGATGCCAACTATAGCTGGGGCGCCGGCTTTGCCCTCGAGGCAGAGATGTACCCCGACACGCCGCACCAGCCGCTGTTCCCGCAGGGCATTGTGGGCCCGGGTCACCCCTACAGCAATGTGATCGAATACCACTTTATGAGGCACTAAGCCCATAACACAACATATCGCACAGCAGCGCCCGCCGGCACCACCGCCGACGGGCGTTTTTCTACCTATTCATTGGGGACGGTCTTAAATGACTAGTTGGATGGGGTCGGGGGCGGAACTGGGGAGATAGCGGATTTCTAGCTCTATGCCGAGCTTTTGCAACTCTTTGAAGGCGGCGATGTCCGTATCGTCTACGGCAATGGTAGGCGTTGCAGAGCGCTTGCCCTCCCCTGCCTGCATATGGCCAATGCTGATCTTGGTTATTGGCACACCACCCTTAACCAGCGCGAGCGCATCGGCGGGTGAGGCCACTATGATCAAGATCCATTGACGCGGCGTTGCGGTATGAATGATGTCGATAGTCCTTTGCACCGAGAAAAACCGCGTCCAAACGCCTTCTGGCACCGCCACCCTCATTGGTGCCCATTGGCGCGAATCCGCCGCGATCTCATCGTTGACGATTAGGACAAGGTTGGAACCCACGGCTTCGTTCCACAGCTCAACGTCTTGCCCGTAAATGAAACGGTCATCGATACGCGTAAGAAGAATCTTGGGTTGAGCCATGGCTGCCCCATTCTGTTTGAGACCCATACGAGCGGGACGTCGACCACCAACTCAACAGCAGGTCAAGTAACAAATGGGCACTGCAGACATCACGCCTCTAATATTAGTGCATTTAAAGTGAGAAAAGCCGTCAGAACACTTGCGCGGATGTGCGATGTCCCGTATCATAGACAGCCGTTGACGCCTCAGTTGCGTCATCATATGGCCGCCAGCGTAGCTCAGTTGGTAGAGCACCGCTCTCGTAAAGCGGGGGTCACCGGTTCGAGCCCGGTCGCTGGCTCCATTACACAAGATAGCCGCCTTCGGGCGGCTTTTTTGTTGCCGATTTTGAGTGCGTGCGCGCCAATCCAAACATCGCCACGTCAACGGCGGCCCACTCGGTGGACTTCGGGTTTAATGCTTAGGGGCGGGGATTTACCAAAGTGAAATCTTAATGAAAAGAAACCCAGCTGCAACAATTGCCATGGTGAGGGCTCAAATTGGCCATATAGATCTAAAATAGTCACAATATACAAATGTCGAGAGATATTGGCGATATAGATGAAAAGAACTAAGGGTTTTCTTTTGCTGGTATTGATGCTGCTCGGACTGTCCTGCCTGAGTGGCCCTTCTTGGGCCAAGGCTGCCTGTCCTGAAGGTGAGCCTTAGCAGTCTTATACGGGCAGCCTGCTGATAACTGCTAAGGAGGGCGATGCCGACTCTCAGTCTGGGGTAAATCCCCTTGCCACTTTTGAGGGGGACGGCGGAACGGTCAAGCTTGACCATATTGGTAGCGGGATTTTGAGGTGGCAAGTTCTTCCGGACAAAATTGCGAACGATCCCTTCTCTTTTGCTGGAACGATTTATCTATACAAGGTTGTGAGCGGAAAACAAAAATACGTCGATTGCTATCCGACAAACGGGTCTGGAATTGCATTCACCGGCATTTCGGGGCAGATTGATACACATGTACGAAAGGGAACCTAAGTGGTGCGTTGGGTTGGAGCTGCTGCAGGTCCGATATGGATTGCGGTCTTGCGCCCCGATGTCCAAATAGGTTTCTCTCTCTAGACGGGAAGTTGCTCATGGACGCCATATATGACGGAGATGACTGGGTCGATCATTATACTTGGCGCCTGGTCGGCTCGAACGACAATGGGGATGTGGTGTTTGATGGACTATGTCCAAAGCATCTCCATCCTTTTGTCTCGTCGTTAATTGAGAGTTCCGCTCGTGTTGCCCCCTACAGCTCGGCATCGCTTCATGATACGGACGTTTTGAAGACCATAAGGGAATCAATTGACGATGGCACGATGAGCGGCCCGCTGTTTTCTCGGCTTGTGGGGCTAGATGAGATTGGCTCGAAACGACTGCTTGCGGGCGAAAAAGTGGAACTCACTTATCGGTCGATGATTTCAATCCTGCGGCTAGCCGATGTTCTTCGCAAATAAATGAGGCTTCCCTATTCAAAAACAGAAAACCCCGCCAAACGTGATTCCCCTAGGGAAAGCACGTTTGGCGGGGTCCTAGCGTGATTTCCCTAGGGGAATCACGCCATCAGACGAACAGCTCAGCCGAGCAGCTCGCTACTCCTCCCAGTAGGCGTCGGCAAGCAACTTAAAGCAGATCTTCTTGACCGGCTGTGCGCCATCGCCCGGGAACTCGAGCGTGGGCATGTGAGGCTCGCCGGCAACGAACAGCGCAAACTTGTCGTCGGCAAGATCGCCGGCGATCGAAGCGTCGGAATCGACCAGATCGTAGTCGTCCTTCTCGTCAAACTCCTGAACCAGCGTCAGGCTGCCCGTGGCGACCTTAAAGGCCTCGCGACCCTCGACGTCGATCTGCAGGTCGTGATAGCGCTGATGCGTCTCATAGTGAGCCTCGGCCTCGGGACGCGTCGTGGGAGCCATGACGTTCGCATAGACCTTGTCGCCCAGAATCGGATGGCTGCCGACCTCGAGCTCTGCCGGGTCGTTCTCCTCGAGCCAGTCGATCAGCACGTCGAGGCCCTTGAGCATTCCGCGGTACTCCTCGATATCGCCCAATGCACCGTAAATCATCTAAATCCCCTCTCGGATCGCTTCTTTGGCGGCTACTCGGCAAACGCGTTACCGACGCTGTTGCCACCCACATACGCCTCGACCAGGGTAAGGTCGGGATTGAACACGACAAACTCAGCGTCGCGCCCCAGCATAATGCTACCGCACTTGTCGTCGACATGAGCTAGCAAGCAATGCCGGAGCCGACGCCCAGGCTTTTACAGCTCGGTCACGACAACGCCGTTGTAGACCTCGTCCCAACGGTCCATGACCAGATGGCCGGTCATGGGATCCATGGCATTGAGCTTGCCGCAGGTGTTGGCGGTACGCAGCACCGTCTCGTCGTCCGCGCCAGCAGCAATGGCATGCGCGAAGCCAGCGATAGTGGAGTCACCAGAGCCCGTGGCGTTAACGGCAGGGATATCGGGCGTCTTTGCGCGGAACGCACGGCCATTGTGGAAGCCAACGGAGCCGGCAGCGCCCATGGACACGACGACCCAGGGGATATCGGAGAAGCGGGCATCAGAGGCGAGCGCGGCGCGGAGCTCGTCCACATCGTCGGTGGTAAAGCTCGTGCCCAGAAGGCCGTTGATCTCGGTCAGGTTAGGCTTAACCAGCTCGGGCTTAACTTCGGACTTAAGGGCGGCCTCAAGCGAAGCACCCGAGGTATCGAGCAGCACCTTGGCGCCGGCGTTCTCGGCAATGCCCGTGATCTTGGCGTAGTAGTCTGCCTCGACACCGCGGGGCAGCGAACCCGAAATGGTAACGACAGCGGCCTTGCTCGCAAGCTCGGCAAACTTGGCGGTAAAGGCATCGAGCTCCTCGGGGGCAATCGTCGGGCCGCTCTCGAGTAGCTCGGTCTGGTTGCCGGCGTGGAGGATGTTAAGGCAAATGCGAGTCTCGCCCTTGATGGGTACAAAATCATTCTTAATGCCGTTGGCATCCATGAGCTCGGCCATGTAGGCGCCCATGTGGCCGCCGAGTAGACCGGTTGCCACAACGTCGTCGCCCAGCTGACCCAGTACACGGGCCACGTTGAGACCCTTGCCGCCGGCGGTCTTTTCGGGCGTCACACGGTTAACGTCGTCGATAATGAGCTCATCGAGCTGATAGCGTGTATCGACGGACGGGTTCATCGTAACGGTGAGGATCATTTTTAGCTCCTTATCTCGCAGGCTCCTTATGCCTCGCGATACGAGTCGACAAAACGGAATTACAGAATCTCAATCGTGAACGAGCGAACGACGGTCTCCTTGGGCTTGGCGACAAGGCAGCCGCGCTTGTGCTCAAGCACGTCGTCCTCATCGGAGCAGGTCGAAAGGCCACCCCATGGCTCAACTGCCACAAAATCGCCCTCGGGCTTACTCCACACAATGAGATACGGGAAACCCTCAAAGCTCAGACGAACGCCTTTGTCCTCGCCCTTTTTTGAAAGCGTGACCTGACGGCTCTCGAGCACGTCAAAGATGGTCTCCGCAAAATCGAAGAGCCCATGCGACAGGGGCAGCGTCTTTCCCACCATGGGGTTCTTTGAACGGTTAGCCACATCAATCAAGCCAGTCGAAGGGACAGCGGTGCAAAGCTCCGCAGCCTCGTCTCTCTCGAAGCGCAACTCGTAGTCCGTATAGGCCTCGCCCTCATCGAGTGGGCACCTAAAGCCGGGATGACCGCCAATAAAGAACGGCATGTCCTCGGTGCCTTCGTTGGTCACCTCGTAGGCGACGCGCACGGCGGCGTCCTCGAGCGCATAGCGGGCGACAAGCTTAAACGGATACGGATAATCACTCAGCAATGCGGCGTTATCCTCCGAAGCCAGGCACATCGCCAGCTCGTTCTCGCCTTGGCTCAACAGCTTCCACTCCTGTTTGCGCGCAAACCCGTGGCGAGCGAGCTTTACATGATGCCCGGCAAATGTCATGGCGCTGTTGTCGCGCAAGCCTCCGCAAATCGGGAAGCAAATCGGTGCCTGGCCAGACCACACGGCGGGATCGCCCTGCCACAAGTACTCGCGTCCGTCAGCCTCAATCGAGGTAAACGAGCCGCCGGCCGTGGAAACCTTGATAGAAATCGAATCGTTGGAAAGAGCGTATTCCATTATCCATCCTTTCGAACAACTGCTTTTTTGCTCGCAAGAACCCGTCTCGGCCCTGACCAAAGGACAAACCCGCACGTTCATCGATGCGTCCGGTTTTCCAGCCATGCAACGGGGTACCATACAGACATTGATGCAATTACAGCTGAAAGGCCTTCTTATGCGAACCATCATCCTCTACGCCTCGCGCCACCACGGCAATACGAAAAAGCTCGTGGACGCCATCGTCGAGGCACACCCCGAGATCGATACCCTCGACGTGAAGTCACTCGGCAAAAACGAGTACCCCGACCTGCACGAATATCATTTAATCGGTGTCGCCACGGGCATCTATTACTCCGAGATCGACAAGGACATGGCACGCGTGCTCACGAACGTGCTGCAGCCGCAGGACAAGGTGTTTGGCCTTATGACCTACGGAGGCAAAAACAAGTGGTACGGCAAGGATATCGATGGCATCTGCCGCATGAGGCAGGCCATCTTTATGGGTGTCTACGGCTGCCCCGGCTTTGATACGTGGGGGCCGTTCAAGCTCGCCGGCGGTGTCCAAAAGGGACACCCGACCGCGGAGGAAATTAAGGGCGCCGTCGACTTCTTCGACAAGATCGAAGACGAATATGGCGACATCATCGTCGAAGAGTACGCCAAGCGTGAGAAGCGCCTAGCATACGAGAAGGAGCATCCTGCGGGAGGTCTTGTGGCCGGCGTTAAGCGCACGGCAAAGAAGATTGCTAACAAGCTGTAACTGTGAAGGTGCTTTTGAGCGTTTAACCCATACGGCGGGTCCGAGCAGATTCGGGCCCGCCGTCTTTTTCTATCGTTACTCGGTAAAGGCGTTGCCGACGCTCTGACCGCCAACATACGTCTCGACGAGGGTGAGCTCATGGTCGAACACGACAAAGTCGGCGTCGCGACCCGGCATGATGCTGCCGCACTTATCCTCGATGTGTGCAGAGCGAGCCGGCACCTCGGTTGCCATGCGAATGGCGATATCGGCGCTGGCGATGCCCCAGTCGACGATGTTCTTGACACCCTGGGCAAGCGTGAGCACCGAGCCGGCAATGCTCTTGCCGTCGGCGAGCCAGCACAGGTTGTCCTTCATGATGACGTCCATGCCGCCGCTGGTGTAGCTGCCCTCGGGCATGCCGCCGCAGCCAAGGCAGTCGGTGATGAGCACAGTGTGCTGCCAGCCCTTTGCCTGCAGCAGCGCCTTGATGGCGGCAGGGTTCACGTGCTTGCCGTCACAGATGATCTCAGCGTAGGTCTCGGGCGTGGACATGGCGGCACCCACGACACCAGGCTCACGGTGATGCAGCCCGCGCTGTCCGTTATAGGTATGCGTAAAGCAGCTGGCACCGGCGTTGATGGCGGCGATGCACTCATCGTAGGTGGCGTCGGAGTGACCGATGCTGGTCACCACACCCTTGGCGTTCAGAGCAGCTGCATAAGCAGCGGCACCGTCGCGCTCGGCCGCCATGGCGCTCTTAACGATGCGACCACCCGCAGCCTCCTGCCACTGGTCGAAGACCTCCTCGGAGGGATCGATCAGATAAGCGGGGTTCTGCGCGCCCACGTGCTTCATGGTAAAGAAAGGGCCCTCCAGGTAGATGCCCTGAATGCGAGCACCGCAGAAGTCGGGGCCGCGACCCTCGTCCGCCTGGGCGATGGCGGCGCAGGCGTCCTTAATCTGCTCGACGCCATCGGTGAACGTCGTGGGCAGCCAGCTGGTGGTGCCGCGACGGGCGAGCTCGGTCGAGCTGATATCGATGCCCTCGGGATCGTTATCGGTAGTCGAGTGGTTATAGAAGCCATGGATGTGGGTGTCGACCATACCCGGTGCGATCCACGATCCCGTGTAATCCTTAATCTCGCAAGAGGGCTCGTCGGCCTGCCAGGCGCCAAAGACGCCATCCTCGACCATAAGATAGCCGCCCAGTTGCGGGCCTGCCGGCAAGAAGAACTTGTCAGCCTTAATTGCGTACGTGCTCATATGCACTCCTTGCTTCTAAAGCAGTTGACTGTGGTGATGCTTATACCCAGCTCACGTAAAACAAAAAGCGCCCGCCCGCCGTTATGAGCGGACGGGCGCCCTTACAGGGGGACGCGATTAAGCGGTGAAGGGGTGAATCGTCACGCCCTTGACCACGCGGTTGACCGTGCCGGTGGGGCTCGGCGTATCGGGCGTGTTGCCCACGCGCACGGAGTTGAGCAGGCTGATTGCCTGGGCAAACATCACGAACGGCAGAGCAAGGTAACCCTCGGGGAGTGCCTCATAGCCCTTAAAGGTGAAGGACTCACCCTCGTAGACAGTAGCGCCATCCTGCTGAACGGCAACGGTGTGCTGAGCGATCTCGTCGCCACCGATCTCGTTGAGGATGTCGATGTCGTACTGACGGGTGTAGGCGTCGTTGTTGACGAATACGAAGACGAGCGTCTTATCGTCGACGAAAGACTTAGGTCCGTGACGATAGCCCATGGAGGTGTCGTAGGAAGTAGCAACCAGACCGTGAGCGAGCTCGAGGATCTTGAGCTGGCTCTCCTGAGCAAGGCCGCCAAAGGAGCCGGAGCCCAAGTAGGTCACGCGGTTGAAGTCGCCAGCGAGGTAGTCGGCAACCTCGGACTCGCGAGCGATGACCTCCTCGCCCATCTTGGCGATGGTCTCGACCCACTCGGCCTTCTGCTCGTCGGAAGCCTCGTCAAAGATGAGGGTAGAGAGCAGGGTCATGCAGGTGTAGGAGCCGGTCATGGCGAAGCCCTTGTCGTTGGCGCGCGGAATGAGCAGCGTCAGCGCGTTGGGATCATCGGCAGACTCAACGGCGAGCTTGCCCTCGGGAGCGCAGGTGATGTTGAGGAACTTGACGTTGTGAACGAGCTCCTTGGCAACGGCAACGGCGGCAAGGCTCTCGGGGCTGTTGCCAGAGCGGGCAAAGGAAACCACGAGCGTGGGATCCTCGGCGCGCAGGAAATCGCGCGGAGCGCTCACGATGTCTGTCGTGGCGATGGGCTTAAAGTCGTAGAGATCAGTGTTGCCAGCGTGACGCAGGTACGGGGCGCAGGTATCGCCAACGTAGTCGGACGTACCGGCACCGGTGAAGACAACGGACAGACGGCCCTCGCCCATAGCACGAGCCTCGGCCAGGAAGGCCTCGATGGCCTCCTTGTTCTCGCGATAGATGTTGAGCGTATCACGCCAAAGCTCGGGCTGCTGAGCAATCTCGGCCGTGGTGATCTGGGCGCCGAGCTCGGTGAGCTCCTCGACACTCTTCTCGAACATTTCTAATACCTCTCTCTAGAAGTAATCCTCTGACGTGCAATTATACACTTCGGTTGGTTATCTGGTAGTAACCAGTTAAATGCAAAGAATCACCATATGGAAACGATGCGGACACTAGTTGCTACGCTGGTGGTAAACCTTGTATTTAAACTGATCGGCACGAGCAACCGAGAGTGTATACTCCACAACCTCGTTTGACTCGTTATACGTAGTCCTGACCAAATCGAGCACAGGCGAGCCCTCGACAATTCCCAAAAGGTGGGCGTCGGTGGGACGGGCTATGCTCGCATAGAACTCCTCTTCAGCCACGCGTATCTTTTGCTGAAAGTCCTGCTCAATCACATCGTAAAGCGGCTTGCGCTCCAGCAGCGGTCGCTTTAGGGACAGAAATTGACGAACCGGTAGATAGCTGCGTTCGACCATCATGGGCATGTTGTCGGCAGAACGAAGGCGCTTAAGCTTAAAAATGCGATCACCGATACGCAATCCCATATGCTCGGCCAGATTCTTATCGGCCTCCATCTCGCAAAAATCGAGAATCGTGGTCTCAGGGTCGCGACCCATAGCGCGCATCTGCTCGGTAAAGCTGTAGGACTGCATAAGATTGGTTGCCTTTGCCGAACGGTCGGTCACAAAGGTACCGCGACCGTGCTGCCGAACCACCAGTCCTAAACGCTCCAGTTCCTGCAGAGCCAGGCGTACCGTAGTGCGCGAGAGACCATAGCGCTCCGAAAGTTCGCGCTCGGAAGGAATCATGTCACCGGCGCGATATTCATGGTCGATCTTTTCGGTCAGAATATCGACCAGCTGATCGTACAGCGGTTGCTTACGCGCTCCGATCGCCATCCTATCCTCCCATTTTCTCAAACTCGGCTACTACCTAGGGTGTTAAGCATTATCGGCCTGCAACACCCGAATCACCAAGAAAACAAAAGCCGCGCGCTCTTTCGAGCACGCGGCTTTTAACATACACATGGCTTAAGGGGTCGGGGTGTGAGCCGCGTAGGGACACACCCCTCAAGCTAGAGCCTTACCAGATGCTCGGCCAGAGACCAAGCGGGCCAGCGCCCAGGATGCCCAGGACGAAGAGCAGCAGAATGCCCTTGGTCGGGGTCCAGCTGTGCTTAGCGAACATGTAGTAAAGCAGCAGCGTAAGCATAAGCGGGACGAGCTTCGGGACGATGGTGTTGAGGGTGTCGGCAACGGAGAAGTTGACCGGATCCTCGGTGACGGTAGCGTAGGTCACGGACTCCATGCCGTTGCCCAGATCGGTGACGCCGCACTTGACATCGTTGCCGTCGGCATCGGAAGCGGTAAGGGCGTTGCCGTCCTTATCGGTCATGGCGATGGTACCGGCCTCAGCGGTCTCGGTATCGATGCCCTCCATACCGGTGAAGTTCTTGGCCTCCTTCTCGGAGACGATCACGGTATTGGCGGAAAGACCACGGGTGGTGCCATTGGGGATCTGGAGGTTGATCTGGGTGCCACCCATGGTGACGACCAGGCAACCGACGACGAAGACGCCCATGATGGAAGCGGCACGCGTAAAGGCCTGCATGTTGGCGGTCAGAGCGTCAATAGCGCTGGTGCCAAGCTTGTAGGACCAGTTCATGAGCCAGAAGCGCAGAGCGAACTGGACGACGTTGAAGATCACCAGGAAGATCAGCGGCGCAGCGGCGTTACCGTTGATAGCCATGTTGGAGGTGATGCCGGCCGTGATAGGCACGAGCGTCAGCCAGAACAGGGCGTCACCGATACCACCGAGCGGGCCCATTGCGGCGACGCGGACGGCGCGGATCGTGGGGATGTCAACCTTGTTCTGCTCGAGCGAAAGCACGATACCCATAACAAAGGTGACGAGGAACGGGTGAGTGTTGAAGAACTCCAGGTTGTGGCTCATGGAAGCCGCGAGGTCGTTCTTGTTGGTGTGGATCTTCTCCAGACCGGGGATGATGGAGTAGAGCCAGCCAGCAGCCTGCATACGCTCGTAGTTGAACGAGGCCTGCAGGAAGCAGGAGCGCCAAGCCATCTTGTTGAGGGTCTTCTGGTCGAGCTGCGGAGCAGGAGTGAGATCCTCGTAGTGCTCCGGGATCACATACTCATTAGATGCCATCTTCGAAGTCACCTCCGTCAGAAACAGCTGCACCCTTCAGCTCGGTCTGCTGCTGGAAGTCCCAGAAAGCAATGCCGAAGCCGATGAGAGCGAGGATGAGCAGAGCAGGGGTTGCCAGAGAATCGTTGGCAACGGTGATGAGCGCGAGGCCAAAGCCCATGAGGAAGAAGCCCCACATATCGCGGTTCATCATAACCTTGAGCAGGACGGCGAAGCCGACGAAGCGCATCATGCCGCCTGCAGCGGAGAGACCGGTCTGCAGCCAAGTCGGAATGGCAGCGGCGATGGTCGCACCGATGGTGGCGCCAGCGATGAAGAACAGGGTGACGACGACGGCGAAGATCAGGCCGAGCAGGGTCATGGCGAAGTAGTTCAGGCGCTCGATGCCCTTGGTGTCCGCGTTGTGAGCCATGTTATCGGCCGAGGACATAAGCGGGGACATAAGCGTGAAGACCAGGGTAACGCCAAGCTGGCCAAGCAGAGCGAACGGAATGGCGAGGCCGACTGCCGCGTTGGGCTCGAGCTTCGTAGCAATAGCGAGAATGGCTGCCATGATGCCGCCGATGACGGCGTTAGGCGGCTGAGCGCCTCCGATCGGCATGTTGCCGATCGTCATGAGCTGATAAGTACCACCCACGAGAAGACCGGTGTTGAGGTCGCCAAGGATAAGACCGATGACGGCGCCGGTGACGATGGGCTGATAGAGAGACTCGAGGAAGTTGAACTGGTCGATTGCCGCGATGAACGTAACAACGAAGACCAGTGCGACCTGAATGATCGAGAATTCCATCTTGCTCCTCCTTTCAAAATGTATGTACGCACTTTTGGTTCACGTACAGAATGTCAGGGTTTCACTCCTGACAACGTGGATCACGAGGATTACGAGAAGAGCTTGCTCGTATCCTCAACAGGCGTGCTCGGAACGCGCCTGATCTCCAACTCCACCCCCAATTCCTGCAGCTCTTTAAACGCAGCGACATCCTCGTCGTTAACTGCGACGGAGGTGGCGACTTGGCGCTTTCCTTCCGACATGTGCATGTTGCCGATGTTTACCTTCTTTATAGGCACACCGCCCTTGACGAGCGTAAGCACGTCTTCCGGTGTTTCGGCCACGATGAAGATCTTCTGGCGCGGGCTCGCCTTGCCAATGACGTCGATGGTCTTCTGCAGGGAGAAGAAACGCGTAGCGACGCCGGCGGGAGCGGCCATCTTCATGAGGTTCTGACGCATGGTGTTGGTCGACACATCGTCGTTGGCGACGAGGATGAGGTTGGAGCCCAGGGTGGAGTTCCACTGGGTCGCGACCTGACCATGAACCAGTCGGTTATCGATGCGGGTAAGAAGAATGTTGGGTTCTGCCATGTTGATCAGCTTCCTTTCGTTGATTGCTGACGACAGTTACTTAATCTCCTGAATCGCGTAACGCGAAACATCTACGACGGCACCGGATCGGACTTTGATCTGGACCTTTTCGCCTTCGATGCCTTTGACGGTTCCGTAGATACCGCCGGCGAAAAGAACCTCCTGACCCGGCTTGAGCTCCGTGTGCAGCTCCTTGAAGTACTTCTGCTTCTTCTTCATGTTGATTTGCGACCAGATGGTGTAAATCAAGCCCATGATGACAAGCAGGCCCAAAAGAGCGACCGAGGAACTCAGAACACTGGCTCCGAAATCGGCCATTAGATGCCGTCCTCGTCGCCGAAGATATCCTCTTCCTCGGCACCAGCGACGGAAGCGACCGTCTGGGCGGTGATGCCCGTCTGGCCAACGGTCACGGCCTGCTCGCCAAGCTCGGCGAGCGTGGCGTTGCCGCGGAGGAACAGAAGCTCAATAACCATGGGAAGGTTAGTTCCAGTCAGAATCTCGACGTTGTCGACATCCTGGGCAATCATCATTGCCTGGTTGAACGGGGTACCACCAAGCAGGTCGGTAAAGACGAGCACGCCATCGCACTCCTCGCGCATGGCGGTAATAGCGGCGCGGAGATCCTCACCGTAGGAAGCAGCCTGGTCGCCCTCAAAAGGAACGACGGTAAAAGCGGGCTGGTCGCCAGCGACCATAGCGATAGCGCTTGCGAGGCCGGGTGCGAACTGTCCATGACCGGTAAGAATAAAGCCAACCATTCAAATTTCCCTTCCGAAGGTGTGTACGATCTGAGTCCGATGATGTTCGGAAGCCAGCGGGCGGGTGCCCTTAAAGCTTCTTGGAAAGCGTTCTTTGAAGACCAGTGGTTTCTCAACTGGTAGTAACCACGTGACGTGTTGTTGTCACTATATCACCACAGAAGAGGTTGCTTTCGTTGATTCATACAGTAAAACGTTTTTGTACCGTTCACGGCGAAAAATCGACCGTTTACCGCTCATTAACACTTCTACCTGCGGTTTTGAAACCGTTTCGAAATGATTTGACGAAAGATCGGAACTTTTTTCGTGTCTAAACAACGCAGGGTGGCTAAAAATGGCGTGTAGAAAAAATGCAGGTCATTGTGAAGATTTGTGAATTGGTCTTTTTGACTTAATACCAGTTAGAACCAGTTTCGATATTATCGGTGAACGGTAGTTTTCGACCGTTCACCGATAATTTGCAATCGTTTACGGCCGTTTTCCCGGATGAATTGAGGATACCCGATGAAGCACTTGCGCGGGCGCAAGTCCTATCCTAGTGGTTTCGGTAACAAAATGCCCGCTAGAACGTTGTCGTTCTAGCGGGCTTAATCAGGTAGATCGGTTAGCGCGCAGTAGTGCAGACAGATCTTACGCAAACAGGCCGTAGATGCTGATGTTGGCCTTGGCGTACAGGCCGTTGGCATACTCGGTCCACTTGGAGCTGGCGCTCGAGGCCTGCGAGGAGTACTGCTGATAGGCGGTGTAATAGGCGGTCATGGCCTGCTTATAGGTGGCGCTATCGGCGGTAAAGGCATCGTTAGCGAAGGCCTTAGCGTAGGTGCTGTTCTCGTCCTTCCAGGTGCCCTTCTCACTATCCCACTCGTCGCCGGCAAGGTTGATGATGTAGTCGGCGTAGTCCTTGCTCGCGGTCTCCTCGTTGCCGTCAGAAGGCTCGGTCGGAGCAGTCGGCATGCTTGCGGAGCTATCGCCCACCTTCTTCTTGTAGAGCTTCTGCAGCGTCGCGGACTGACGGACGATCTGCTTGGCCTGGTCCTTGGACACGCCATACTGCTTGGCCATGGTGTCGTAGTCCGAGGTGCCGATAGAATCCTCGGCGTACTTCTTCATCTCCTTAGAGGAGACGGTAATGCCCTCGTCCTCAGCAGCATCGAGCAGAATCTTGTTGCGCACGTAAGACAGGATGACGTCGGCAGAGGGGGCGGTGTAGTTGCCGTTGCTATCCTTAACGGTATCGAGGCTGTACTGGCTCTCGATGGCCTCGCGCGCGGTGATGTCGCTCTTCTTGCCGTTATAACTATAGCTTGCCACGGTCGAATCGAGCTGATCCTCGGTCAGGGTCGCCGAGCCGACGCCCTTGCCGCCAAAGCCGCCATTGCCAATAAAGAAGCCGACCACCGCAGCGATCACGACTGCAACCACAAAGGCGGCAATCATCGTCTTCTTGTGCTTGGATGCATGGTCGTCTTCGTCGGAGTCGTCGTCCTCGTCCTGCTCCTCGGGCATAAGGTTCTCGTCGGCGGCGTCGGCGGCGATCTTTGCCTCCAGGCGAGCGTCCTCCTCCTCGGCAGTCGTGCCGGCGGCGATATGTTCGGCAGACGTGCCGGCGACCAGGTCGATCTTCTCGTCCTCATCACCGTCGGGGCCTTCGCCGCGCTCGATAATCTGGATGCCGTCGATCTCGTCCTTCTCGTCCTTCTTTTGAATCAGACCCATATCAGTTACTCCTTGTTAGGAAACATAGTCCTCAATAGAATACGCCCGACAGAGCGCCGGGCGTATTGATTCTTAGGTTATACGCAAACACTTAAGTACTATTTAGGCGTTTGCAGCGTGCATACCTTAGGCCAGGTGCGCGATAACGGCATCGGCAAAGGCCTGCGTGCCCACAGCGCCCTCAACGGAGCCGGTCTGGGCACGACGCACGTCACCGGTAACCTGCTCGCCCTCGTCGAGCGTGGCGGAGACGGCGGCGCGAATGCGATTGGCAGCATCGTTCTCGCCCAGGTGATCGAGCATCATCGCAGCAGAGAGGATCTCGGCCGTGGGGTTGGCGATATCCTGACCGGCGATATCGGGCGCGGAGCCGTGCGTTGCCTCAAAGATGGCGCAATCGGCACCGATGTTGGAGCCGGGCGCCATGCCAAGACCGCCCACCAGGCCGGCGCACAGGTCGCTCACGATGTCGCCGTACAGGTTTGGCAGCACCAGGACATCGAAGTCGTTGGGGTTCTGGACCAGGCCCATGCAGGTGGCGTCAACGATCTTGTCGTTGAACTCGATATCGGGATAGCTGGCGGCCACCTCGCGCGCCACGCGCAGGAACAGGCCGTCGGTCGCCTTCATGATATTGGCCTTGTGCACGGCCGTCACCTTTTTGCGGCCGCAGCGGCGGGCATACTCAAAGGCGTACTCCACAATACGGCGGCTCTTGGCGATGGAGATGGGCTTGATCGAGATGGCGGAATCCGCGGCGAAGGTCTTCTGACCCGAGCGCTCGACGAGCTGCGAAAGCTCCTCGACCTCGGCAGCGCCCTCATCGAACTCGATACCGGCGTAGAGGTCCTCGGTGTTCTCGCGCACGATGACCAGGTCGACGTCGCGGAAGCGCGAGCCGTCGCCCGGCTGCGACAGGCAGGGGCGCACGCAGGCGTACAGGTCGAAGTGCTTGCGCAGGGCCACGTTGACGCTGCGGAAGCCCGTACCGACCGGTGTGGTGATGGGGCCCTTGATGGCAACCTTGGTCTCGGCGACCGCATCGAGCACGTGCTGGGGCAGCGGCGTGCCAAACTCGTCCATGACGCCGGCGCCGGCCTCCTGGACGTTCCAATTGATCTGGACACCGGTGGCCTCGACCACGCGGCGCATGGCCTGTGTAATCTCGGGACCGATACCGTCACCGGGAATCAGGACTACATCGTGCGCCATAATCTGTTACTCCTCGTCTTCGGCGTCGTCAGATTTTTTAACGCTAGCACGCTTCTTCTTTTTGGAGAGATCCAGGCCGAAACGTTTAACAAGCATTTCGCAAATCTCGCTCGAACGGGCCTTGAGATAGCTGCCCTTGCCGTTCTCGGCGTCGAACTTAAGGCGCAGCGCGAGCTTCTCGGCAACCTCGGCATCGATCTCGCCCTGGCAAAACTCGTACAGGCAACCGAGCATGTCGCGATACTCAAGGTCGCCGTGGTAGCACTGGATGGCCTCATCCAGGATGGGCCAAGCCTCGCGCGAACGCTCGACGCTCGTGGCGCCCCACACGCACAGCAGGCGGAAGGCGGCATAGCGCAGCGTGGAGGAAATCTCGTCGAACAGTGCGGTCTCGGCGCCCTCAAAGGCATCGCCCAGCTGCTCGGGGCAGGTGGTGGCGAGCGCCGCCAGGGCATCGAGGGCCTCCCAGCGGGTCTGGGCCTCGGGGCGGTCGAGTGCCTCGATCAGCGCGGGCACGCAGGGCACGACGCGCTGCGGATCGCGCTCGGCAAGCAGATGCAGCACGCGGGCGGCAAACTGGCGGATGCGGCGCGTGGGGCAGCCGAGCTCCTGGACCAGGCGGTCGACGGCGTTCTCGTTCTCCTCTGCCAGCTGAAGCTGTGCCAGCTCCTCGTCGGTGAGCTGTTCGTCTTTGTTTTCTGCCATAGTTACCTCTTCTTACTATTTCTTAGCGTGCTTGTCGGCACCCTTGCTGTCATCGGTGACCGAGATGAGCTGTCGGTCGGCCGCACCATTGCGACGCGCACGGCGGCGTTCCTCGGCGTCGCCCGCATCGGCGGCGGCGCGATGGGCCTTGTTGACGTTAAAAACCTCGTCGTGCTTGCGCCACGGGCCGACGGACTCGCCAAAGCTCATCTTAAGACCGGCGATAAAGCCGCCGAGCCAGCCGATCGGCGCAAACTGCACCAGCGGGAACAGAGAGAACACCCAGGTCAGTAGGACAACTGCCGCCGCTCCTGCAAAGTTGGCGATCCAGTAGTCGCGCTTGGTGATGACGCGCTTTTCGCACGCCCACTGGCCGCACAAAAAGCCGATGTAGATCGCAAAGAGAAAGAGCACCAGCGCAAGCACCACGAACGTCCAGCTCATGGGCGCTACTCCTCGTGATGGTGGCCGCAGCAGCACTCGTGGCCGTCATCATGGCCGTGGCCGCCGCAGCACTCGTGGTCCTCGCCGTGATGGTAGCCGCAACCGCACTCATGCTCGTCGCCGTGCTCGCCGCAACCGCAACCTTCCTCGTGAGCGCCATGCTCCTCGGGACGATACTGCGACCAGTCCAGACCGGCGGCGATGGCATCGGCCTCCTCCTTATAGAGGACCGTGATGGTCTGGGTGCCCAGCTTGGCGCCACCGATAGCGTCGAGCATGTCGTAGAGCGTAAAGGCCACGTCGGCGCCGGGCAGCGCGAGCTCGCGGTCATCGGCGTAGGCGAGCGCCAGACGCAGGTCCTTAATGAAGTGCTCGACCATAAAGCCGGGCTTGTAGTCGCCGTCGAGCGCCTTGGGGGCCAGGCTCTCCATGGCGCCGGACTTGCCGGTGCCGCCCAGGATCATCTGGCGGGTCTTCTCCAGGTCAAGGCCGCTCAGCTCGGCAAATGCCATGGCGTCGGCCATGCCGACCATGCAGGCGCCCAGCGACACCTGGTTGGCGAGCTTGGCAGCCTGACCCTTGCCGGCGCCATCGAAGCAGCAGATGTTGGCCGCAAAGGTGGCAAGGATATCGCGGACCGGCGCGATATCGTTCTCGGTGGCGCCCACGATAGCCGTGAGCGTGCCGGCGATGGCGCCCGACTCGCCGCCGGTGACGGGGCAGTCAAACGCCATGCGGCCGGAAATCTGGGCGGCCTCGGCAATGTCACGAGCGAGCTCGGGCGAGCTTGTGGTGAGGTCGATCAGGACCGCGCCGGGTTTAGTGCACGCGAGCAGGCCGTCACCCGCCAGGTAGAGCTCCTCGACCTCGGAGGGATAGCCCACCATGGTAAAGATGACATCGGCGTTCGCCGCGGCATCGGCCGGCGTATCGGCCCAGACGGCGCCGCGCTCAACGAGCGCTGCGGCCTTGGACTTGGTGCGGTTGTTGACCGAGACGGGATAGCCGGCATCCAGGATGTGGCCGGCGATGGGGGCACCCATGATTCCGGTGCCGATGAATGCGACGGAGAGCTTGTTTGCCATGAAACCTTTCCTTTTGGGTTGGGTGTTGTTACCAGGTTGAATACTCGGTGCCAGCGTTTGGGCTGTGAGTTGGGATCGATTACGGCCGCGTTACTTGCCTACTGACCGCGCACGCGGCGGGCGATGCGGTCGGAAAGCGACGCCTTGTCGGCGCGGTTCTTGCCCCAAAACGCGCAGGCCACCATGCCGGGGCCCACGTGCGAGCCAATGGTGGGACCCACGGAGCTGCGAATAATCGTGACGTCGGCGCAGCCCTCCTCCTTGCGGATGGCGGCTTCGAGCCAGTCACCGTCTTTCTCGGCATCGGCCGTCATGATGGCAATGGGCATGGTACGGTCAGGCACGTAGTTCTCGCGAAACGACTTGAGAATGGACTTGAGCGCCTTCTTGCGGCCGCGGTTGACGCCAATCAGCGACAGCGAGCCGGCCAGGTCGTAGGACAGCTCGGGTTTGACGTCGAGCTTTGCCGTGAGCTGTGCCGCCGCGGGCGGAATGCGGCCGCCGGCAGCCAGCGCGTCAAAGCTCTCGAGCGTAAAGTAACCGTGGACATAGGTCTTGGCCTCGTTTGCCCAGTCGACCAGCTGCTTGGCGGTCAGTCCCGCCGAACGCTGGCGCACGGCCTCAAGCGCCAAGAGCTCGCCGGTCGCACAGGGCAGAGCGTTGTCGACCACGTACAGCTCAAAGTTGGGATACTCGGCGCGCACGGCGTCCGCCGCCTGGCACGCGGAGTTGTAGCTCGACGACAGCGCCGAGGTAAAGCACAGGTAGACCGTGGGCGTACCCTCTTTGGCGCACTCGGTAAAGAACTCGATATAGCGACCGAGCGACACAGCCGAGGTGGACACGCGGGCACCGGCGCGCATGCGGTCGTAGAACTCCTTGGGTGTGATGCTCGACCAGATGTCATCCGTGCGCTCCTCGCCATCGATAATGAAGGGGAAGCCCAGGATATCGACATCGAGGTTCGCGGCGACCTCGGGGCTAAAGTCGCAGCAGGTATCGACGACGATGCGGCAACGGTCAGAATGACCGGCGGATGCGGCCTTGTCCATCAAAGCGACTCCTTACGTAAAAAGGCGGCCACCCGCATGGGATGGCCGCCAACCGTTAACTCATGCAAGTTAACGTATTTTACTCGTCAAGTGTTTCGATGCGGGGCTTGATGATGCCATATCCACCATTCTTACGGTGATACACCACATTGATGAGGCCAGTCGTCGCGTTCTCGAACACGTAGAAGTCGTGGCCCAGCAGATCGGTCTGCACCAGCGCCTGCTCCTCAGTCATCGGGGTGACATCGATGACCTTCTCGCGGACGAGCAGGTCGTCGTCCTCCTCGGGCAGCAGCAGGTCGGCCAGATCCTCGACACGCTCGACCGGTGCAACATCCGCTGCGCTGGCACCACCCTGGCGGTTGTCCACGACCTTGGTCTTGAACTTGCGCAGCTGGCGGGTGACCTTATCGGCGGAGAGGTCGATGGCGGCGTACATATCTGCACCGTGCTCGGCAACGCGAATCACCGAACCGCGGGCGCGAACCGTAACCTCGACGATTGCCGGGTTGGGGTTCGAGGGGTTCTTCTCATAGCGAAGTACAACGTCGACCGTCATGGGCTCGATATCGAAAACCTTGAGCGCCTCGCCGATCTTCTCATCCACATGCGCACGCAGAGCATCGGTTACCGTCGTCTTGCGTCCAGAAACCTTGATATCCATACGTGGCTCCAATCTGCCTCGGGGACTTACTGTACTGGCTATGTACCCATTGCCGTGCTTTTAATCACGCGGATTCCTAAAGACCCGAATAACGATTGCTTGATACCGCATACCGAAGTCTCGCACTTTTCCGTGGCAAAGTGCGCTATAGAAGGGAGCCGACGGCTTTGTATTTGGTCCCGAAAATTGGCTTTGACCTGCTGGTTTTATAGGGATGAAAAAGCCGGGCTCCCCTATTGGGGAAGCCCGGCAGTGCGTGTTGAAACCGTGAAGAGGC
>CALEXE010000078.1:0-2855 GCA_937925265.1 uncultured Collinsella sp.
TTATTTTCCGGTTCGACGAACAGCCGATCGTGTCAAATTTGGTCTAACAGAGCCATTTGAATAATAGATGGATTAGGTCGAAACGCTGAATGTAATTCCTGCATGCGCCGCAATAGCGATGAATTTAGGGTACTATATCAATAGTGATACAGTCATCGTGGACTCTAAGTGAGGCGATGACAAAGAAGGGTCGTTGTCCGGAGGCTTCCGGCAACGGCCCTTTGATTTTAGGAGCTTGTTTTGGCAAAAGAGTTTAAGACTTTCGCTCAACTAATTGAACTCCTAGAGAGCCGTGGGGTGGCGACTGATGCTGCCACGGTAGATTGCCTGAGACGTGAAAGTTATTATGCAGTTGTAAACGGCTACAAAGCCCCCTTTCTTGACAAAAATGCTGGGCAGTCTACGTCCTGTGATGTTTTTAGGGAAGGCACTTCATTTAAGAACATTTATGATTTATTCCTGTTTGACAGGGAACTTAGGCAACTTACGTTTTCGTATCTCGCGAGGGCCGAAGCTGTGCTCAAGAACGCCGTCGTGTATTCGTTTTGTGATCAATATCGCACTTCGGATGCCTATCTGAATCGGGCTAATTATGTCGAGCCTAAAGATATGCTTGTGCCCAAGGCGTTTCGAGGTAATAAAAAGAAGCAGCATTCGAAGAGGCTTGCTGATCTTGTAAATATTCTGAAAGACAAGCTGGCAGATGAGCAGCGCATGCGTCCCTTCGTGAGACATTATTTGAATAAATACGGCGCAGTCCCATTATGGGTTCTTCAGAACGATCTGACATTTGGCAATATTTCACATTTCTATCAGCTTCAAAAACGCGGCGTTCAGAATGCTGCCTGTAAGTTGATTGGCCAAACGGCAAATAGAAATCAAAGACTCGAGCCGTTAGTGCTGCTTCGTGTCTTTCAGGTTCTTTCTGGCTATAGGAATATTTGCGCGCATGACGAGCGGCTCTATTGTGCGGTAGTAAGAGGGGCAAGGTTTTCCGATATGTACTCCTTGCTCTGCCGTGTTCTGCCCGACGACGAGACGAAAGCAATGCTTGATGAATTAGGTGAGCTTGTTGGATCTTATCGTGGGCTAATTGCGCAAGATGTTTTATATAGCGTATTTAAAGAGATGAACATCAGGGTGTAAAGAAAGTTTCAATAACGCCGATGACAATTGGACCGCCGCATCCACGGCGCTTCTTCTGCTGGGAATAGCGATTCTCGGTGCTGTACTTCTCTGCGAGATGGTGTAGCATACCTAGCTATCATACAAAAGCTCTGTGTGAGCTTTAAGGGTGACGCTTTCGACAAGAGAGTGTTGCCCTTTTTTCATGTATGTATTGTTCGGTGTGCTTGTCTTCCGATGCAGAAGCCGCTCAAAGCAGCCATATCGCATGATGCCGATCCAGCCATCGGTGCACCCGAGCCCCTCGATCAATCGCCCGGTAATCACGACAGTGCTGCTAACGATGTTACTCTCTCACACTGTGAGCATGCAGTAGATCGGTAAGAGCCAGTTAACGTAGATGCTCATCCAGTATGCTAAAGACGCTTCCAATGGATCGCCCTGCTCGGCGGGTAGATTATGATAATAGCCAGCTGCGTTCATGCGGATTCGCGAAAGATACTGACTGTTCTCTTAAATTGAATTGACCCCTTGGAACCCGGGCGATAGAGTAAATGAGCGGTATTGACGTAGTCAACCTACGGGCCTGCGTCCTGCGGAGAGGCGGCTGTTCTTCTGGATGGCCGTCTCTCTTCATTGCGCTCATGATGAGAAACTATATTGCGCTGAGGCTGGCGGACGTAAAAACGTAAAAACGTTAATGACGTCCTGATGGCTGTTGGACCCATAGACAAACAAAGGCTATCGACTAGAATATAGGCAATTGCGGTGTAAGCCTTCGGGCGACACCTGAAGAGGGTTGATGCGTCGGCCCTCTTTTTGTTCGGATGTAAGATTTGGCCTGTCAAAACTTACATCTCGGTTGGGGAAAGACGTAGTTGCGGGTGTTTTTCTGCTCACATGTAACTTTACTGACGCATTGCTGCTCAGCCTTAATTCGCTGCGGCTTGCCGGCAAAGGATTGACTGAGATTGGGTTTTTCCTTAATGTTCCTACTGTGATGAGGCCTTGCGACGGTACGTCCGGCTTGGTCCGTGGAAACCGCCGAAAGGCGGTTTTTGCGTTTAAGGGGCTGTTTTCCGAGGGGCATTTGTCACGTTTTCGCTTTGGGACAGTGGGTTTTTTTATCGCTATTTTCGGAAGAGAGGGGAAAACCGGAAACCTCCGAGCACAAACGGATTTTCGGCAACAAAACCGCACGTCTCGGAAGCCTAAAACAGGGGCCTGGTCTACCGATCTCGGATTTTCCCCGCACTTCCGGAATCGTCCGTCGGAAGTATGCGGCAAATTTCGGAACTCTCGAGCACACCGCCCTTTTCATGAAAAGAAACCGCAGGTAAAGGCGTTGCCGCTATCCAGTGTGATCGGCATGTCTAGAATTTGCCGCATACTTCCGGATTGAGCGCCACTTGGTTGGATTGTTTATCGATTTGGTGCTGCGGAATCTAGCTTATGCCTTGTTATTTGTATTTAAATAGTTACACTTAACTTATAAGTTAAGTGTAACTAGAAATGGGAGGTGGCCTTTGGCAGAAGGATATGAACTTGTCGAATATAGAGACCCCAAGGGCCGCCCGTTTTGGGAGCTGACGACTTCTCCCGCCAACTCTCAATTCCAGAAAATGTTGACAGACCCTAAAAAGAAGCTTGCCGCCCGTAAAATGATCGACCAGATGGTAGCGTGCAGAGATGTGGTGTAAGAGGCGGGGCATGCCCCGCCTCCGCCCTTT
>CALEXE010000079.1:0-31062 GCA_937925265.1 uncultured Collinsella sp.
AAACCGAATGACGGTACGAGCATCCATTCGGCTTCCAGGGCAGCCACGGGCAGAACAGACAAACAGGAATAGGCGGCGACCCGCTACTCCCCCGCCACGCTTGCGCGCAGCTTGGCGGCGATGGGCTCGGATGCCAGCAGGAACACGAGCATGACCACGGAGCACGCCAGGCACACGATCCAGGTGCTCGCAAAGGAGCCCGTGGCATCGAACAGCACGCCCGAGACGATAGCGCCCACGGTGCCGCCGACCATCTCGAGCGAGGTAATGGTGCCCGTGACCTTACCGAGGTCGGCCATGCCAAACTGCTTGGACGCGGCGATTGTAGGCGTGATGGTGCCCATGCACGTTCCAACACCAAAGCTCACAGCAGCGACAATAGGACCGAGGTCCGTCGTCGGGAAACACAGCGCCACGCAGGCGATAATGCACGCAACGGAGCCAAGGATATTGCCAAAGCGCAGGCCAAAGCGGTCATAGATCGCACCGAGCGAAATCTTGGCGATAACGACGGTAACCATGTAGGCCGAAAGCACGGTGCCTGCCCACATGGGGTCGTGGCCGCCCGTGACGATCTTGGCACCGTTGACGGTAACACTCGTCATGTTGGTAACCTGGTTGGGCAGGATGGCGCCATTGACCAAGCCCATAAAGAGGAAGGCGACGACGAGCAGCCAAAATGCCGGGCTCTTCTTGATACGAGACCAGCCGACGCTAACCTCGGGGGCTGCCTTCTCGTTCTTATCACCCGTGGCAGAAGCAGACGGGTCGCCTGGATTCTCGCCGAGCGGCTTAAGACCGATCTCGGAAGGCTTGGTGCGGAAGGAATAGGCCGTGATGGGCAGCGCCGCCACCATGCAGATAGCCGCGAGCACCAGGAAGGCGGAACGCCAGCCAACGCTCACGATGAGCGAGCTCACGATGGGAGACAGAATAGCGCCGCCAAAGCCCGAGCCCGAAAGTGCGATGGAGATGGCAAGGCCTCGCTTGGCCGTAAACCAGTTGGCGGTCACCAGGCTGATGAGCAGGCGGGTCGAGGCGACGGCAAAGCAGCCCGAGACGGCAAAGAGCACGTAGACCTGCCACAGCTCACCGACAAAGCTCATACCGGCAAGAACGGCAGAGGTGGCGATTACAGTGAGGGAGCCCAAAACGCGGCCGCTTACTTTATCGGCGACATGGCCAATGACAAGCGAGCCGATAACGCTCACCACGGTGGAGATGGCGTTGGAGATGTTGTACTGCGCAAGCGTGATGCCCAGGTCGCTTACGATGAGCGGCTGAAACAGGCTCATGCAGTTAACGAAAATCGTGTAGCACGTGGCCATGATCACAAAGCCGGAGGCCACCACGAGCCAGCCGGGGAAAAATTTACGTTGCTGGGACATGGATTACTCCTTGTGGTCCGCAATGTATCCGAGAGCGACGGCGGCATAAGCCGCGGCGCCGAGGGGAAGCTCGGCATCGTTAAAGCGCGCCTTGGGATGATGCTGGGCAAAATGCTCGTCCGTATCGGTCACGGCCGCGCCCACCGTAAAGTACGCACTTGGGATCTCGCTCGAGATAAGTGCGAAATCCTCGCTCGCCATGGCGTGGAACAGCGGCAGGAAGGCAGCCTTGGGCAGCACCGCGCCCACGTAGCCAAGCGACGCCTGCGTCATGCCGTCGTCGAGTACCAGCGGCGGAACATCCGAGAGCGTCTCGATAGTCGCCGGCGTGCGATACGTTGCGGCCACGCCGTTGACGACCTCGGCGATGCGGGCCTTGAGGTGCTCCATGAGCTCGACGTCGAAGCCGCGCAGCGTTCCTTCGAGCACACAAGTGTCGGGAATGACATTTGCGGCCTGACCGCCGGCAAACTTACCCACGGTAAGCGCGACCTCCTTGGCCGCCGGCACCTCGCGGGAGATGAGCTCCTGAAGCGCCAAATGCACATGGACGCCGGCCGTGATGGGGTCGATGCAGATCTCGGGGCTCGAGCCATGGCCGCCCTTGCCCTGCAGTGTAATGCGGAAACCGTACACGCCCGAAAGCGCCGGGCTTCCATAGAGCACCAGGCCAAGCGGCGACTGGCTATTGACATGCATGGCAAAGGCGGCCTGGGGACGCGGGTTCTGCAGCAGACCGTCGGCGATGGCGGCGCGGGCACCCTCAAAGGTTTCCTCGCCCGGCTGGAACAGCAACTTAACCGTGGCGTTGGCGTCGACAAGCGCAGACTCGCGGGCCTTGAGCAGGCGCGCCGCTCCAAGCAACGCCGTCGCGTGCATATCGTGTCCACATGCGTGCATGCAGCCGTTCGTAGAGGCGAAAGGCTCGCCTGACTCTTCGGCAACGGGCAGGGCGTCCATGTCGCCACGGAGCATGATGACCGTACCGGCCTGTTCGTCCGTGCAGACGCCATTGCCCTGGGCCGCGGCGGCACCGGCGCCGACAAGGCCCACGACACAGGAACCATCGACGAGCGTGGCAAATGGGATTTCCATCTCGGTCAGGCGCGCTTGAATATACGCAGAGGTCTGTGGGAGGCTATTACCCAGCTCGGGCACCTGGTGTAAATCGTGTCGCCACGCAGCGAGCTCGTCTGCAAAAGCCTGAGCTTCTGCAACGAGACCGTCACCGATAGCGGCCTGCGCCGCTGCGGTGGCCTTGGGCGCTGATTGCGGTTGAAGATCGGACTGAGCTGGTGCCATAAATGCCCTCCAGTAGCGTTTTTGCAGTAAGCACTTTGATAGCGTAAAGTGCAAGGTACAACTTTAAAGGCGAGGCATAAAAAACGCCGCCCCAGGAGGGCGGCGCAACAAGTTGTTTACAATTGCGGGCGAGATTTTCGGCGCAAGAAATCGAAGTGAGTCTCGCTCAAGATAATCGACAGGAAGATAAGCACGAAGCCGGCGAGCAGGCGCGAGGTGAGCGCCTCCCCCATCAGCAGCACCGAAAACAACACGCCCGAAGGCGACTCCATCGAAAGAAGCAGTGAGCCCGTCGAGGCGGGGACATGCGCCAAACCGACGTTTTGGACGAGCAGCGCCGCGCATGTGCAGCCCACCGAGAGGAAAACAGCCACACCGATAAACTCCGGCGTCCATGCAGAGAGGGGCGCCTGAGTCTCGAATAGCAGCGACGTGATTAAACTCAAAACGCCATTGCCCACAAACATCCAAAACGTGATGACGTTGATGTCCATTTTGCGACCGTACTTGGCGGTCACCGCCATCTGGATGGCGAAGAAGATCGCGCCGCCCAAGGTAATAACATCGCCGGCATTGAACTCGACGCTATCGAGCGCTACCAGGCCAATACCCGCCAGGCACAACAACGCTGCACCCAGGTTATACCGGGTAAGCTTTTCACCGCTCAGGACATAGCTTGCAAACGGCACAAGGATGCAATACGTGCCGGTCAAAAAAGCGCTCTTGCCCGCCGTGGTCTGTGCCAGGCCGATCGTCTGCAAACCGTAGGCACCCCACATGAGCGCGCCCATGCCAAGCCCGACGATCAGGTTGCGGGCATTGAAATGAGCGATGATGCGCTTATGGAAAATTGCAAACATAACCAGTGATGCCGGGAGAAAGCGAACATAGACCAGCTCGAACACCGGAATGGTGTCGAGTGCGTCCTTCATAGTGGTAAAGGAGTAGCCCCAGATAATCGCCACCGAAAGCAGTAGAACTTTCCAGAACAACGGCGAGCGTGCGCCGGCACCCCGGGGAATACCACCCGCGCCCAAATCCTCACGGGCTACAGGGCTATCGGGCATGTTTTCGATTTCGTTGGCAGCGTATTGGGCCATGGAACATCCTCGCACTCAATCTGGGCGTGGTGTCCGCACGTGCATGGCCGCGTGCCGCCTCATGGTCAAATAAAACGGGGCGCACCGGACCCCCGGCACGCCCCGCTACTGTAGCAACAACCAGCGTTGCACCGCAATCCAGCCCACTAAAGCGTCAGCAAAGTGAACCTCGACGTTTTGTCAATGTCACGCTGTTGCACTAAATAAGCTTCGTGCTTTCAAGCTTTTCGATGATCCAGTCGTTGGCCTTGATGACCGGGCGGCGGAAGACGACGCCCAGGCCCAGCGACGGAATCAGATAGCTCGCCAAGATACCCAGCTCAACCCAGTACTCCATATGGTAGGCGCCAGCCATGGCGGCGTGCATGGCGTTGATGCCGTGGGTAAACGGCAGGAACGGGTAGATCGCCTGGAACACGGGGCCGGTCATCTCGATGGGGAACGTACCGCCTGAACCGCCGACCTGCATGACCAACAGCACGACAGCGAGCGCCTTGCCGATATCGCCAAACGACACCGTAAGCGTGTAGACGATATTGGAGAACACGAGACTCGCAACCCAGCCCGCCAGCACAAACTGCAGCGGGTTGTCGCACTGAATGCCAAAGAACAGAATGTCGCCCGCGCACACGAGCGTTGCCTGCAGCAGGGCCAGACCGCCAAAGAACAGGTAACGGCCCAGATAGATCTCGTGCAGGCGTACGGGGATGAGCTCGTTGATGAGCTCATCGTCGACCGACACCTTCATCATGGCCGCCAATACGATCGAGCCAACCCAGAGCGACAGAATCGTGTAGAACGGTGCCATGGCCGAACCGTAATTGCGGATCGGATAGACCGGCTTGCGGTCGAGCGCGACGGGACCGGAAAGCGACACGGCCAGACCCTCGGGATCGTTGCCAATCATTGTCTTAATCATGGCCAGGTCACCCGACATCAGAGCGCTATCAAGCTCGTCCTTAAAAGCGCTGATCTTGTCCGACGCCTTGCCCAACTGATCAGAAGCCTTGTTGACCAGCGTCGCAGCCTTGGAGAGGCCCTTTGCGAGCGAGCCAGAGGCGTCGGTCAGACCGCTCACGGCGCTATCCAAGTCACCCGAGATACCGTTCAGGGAATCCAGAACGCCCGAAATGGTCTTCTTGAGCTCCTTGGCCTTAACCGAGAACGTGGAATCGTAGTCGGACTTGGCTCCCGAGATACCCGCCTTGGCATCGGCGATGGCCTGGTCGACCTCGGCACGCGAGTTGTTGACCTCCGCCATGCCGTCCGAAAGGGACTTTGCGGTCGCCGTCAGGTCCTTCGCATTGTTGCGGTACTCCACGGCAATTCTGCCCAGCGACGTCGCAGCGGACTCGAGACCGTCTTTGAGCTTGTCATCACTCACCTGGTCGGCAAGGTTACGGAGCTGATCGGTCATCGCATCGATATCGTCAGCACGCGTATTGAGCGCCGCTGCGGCTTCGTTGAGCTGAGGCACCGTAAGGTGAACATGCTGATTCGCGGCATCGAATGCCTTCGCAAGCTCGGCGGACACGTTGTCGAACGAGCCCGCGCTTCCGTCAATCGCCGCGTCAACGGCATCGTTGGCGGCCTTGAGCGCTTCCTTGGAATCATTGATGCCGCTCTTGGCGTGCTCCATCAGCTGCTTCGTCGACTCATCAACGGTGCCCGTCTGCTTGAGCATGCCGCCCGCCGATGTCAGTGAATCGGACGTGGAGCTCAAAATGCCCGCGAGCGACGTCGCACTCGCCTGAACGTCCTGCAGGTCCTCGACCGAATCGCCCAGCGTCGAGGACAGATTGGCGATAAAGTTGCTCACCTGGTCGGTGCTCATATAGTCGAGCAGGCTGGACACGGTCTTAAGGCCGATGGTCGTGATGGTCTTGGTAAAGGTCTCGTTGACCTGACTCTGGACGGCGCTCGAACCCTTTTCAGTCACGATCTGTGCGATGGCGTTGGCCTTCTGGTTCTCATAGAACTCGATATCGGCATGCTTCACCTCGGTCGAGAAAAGCGTCATCATGTCGGCGCTAAACGTTTTAGGGATAACGACGGCAGCGTAGTACGCGCCCGACTTAACGCCCTCAATCGCCTTATCGCGGTCGTTGAGGACGACCCAGTCGAAGTTCTCGTTGCCGCGCAGGGTGGCGGTTACGTTTTCGCCCACGTTGACCTCGACGGGAATCAGGTCGCTCTCGTAGCCCTCATCGGTGTTGACCACGGCGATCTTAAGATTGCCGGTGTTGCCGTACGGATCCCAGCTGCCGGCGATGTTAAACCACGCGTACAGGCACGGTACGATAATGAGGCCCATCACGACGACCATGCCGATCACGGAGCGAGACACGTTTTGGACATCACGCTTAAACAGGTGCAGGATGTTCTTCATTTATGCCTCACCTCCTTTAGAGTGCTTGCCAAGCGGGGTGGTGTCCCCGTCGTTTCCATTTACGTTGTCAACGCCGTCGGCATCATGAGCTTTACGATGCGCACCGATATGCGGCAGACGGCTCGTGGGCTGTTCGCCTCCCTTGGCGCCACGCTCGCTGGCGTTGAGACCAAACATGCGACGGGCGGCAGGGATGGCAGCCGTGTGCTCGCGCATCTCGCGGCGAAGGTCCTCGTCCGAAAGCGCCGAGATACGCATCTGGGTATTGAGGCTCGCACGGATGTATTCGATGTTGATGAGCCAGCCGCAGATGGCGATAACCGAAATGATCCAGATAACGAGCAGGATGATCTTGCCGTTATTGTCGATATCGAGCACCGTCGAAAGCACAAAGAGCAGAACCTGCACGCCTACCACGGCGGCAAAACCGCCCTTGATGTAGTACGGGTAGCGATGCTCAAACGCCACGGCATGATCGAGCAGCTCGCGACGGTACGAATCCGAATCGAGCATGACGCGCATGGCCGTGCGCAGCGAATAGCGCTGGCGCGGCAGGTCGTTGGACTCGCAGATCATGAGGCCCGTCGTGGAAAGCTGCTTATCAAAGAGCAGATTGAGGTTGAGCAGCAGCGGACGCAGCTGCAAGCCAATAAAGAGTGCGATGGCAAGGAACACGCCCAGGATGCACAGGTTGAACAGGTAGTTGAACGAATACATGCCACCGACGGTCTCGCGCAGCAGGTTGATGCCATAGGTGAAGGGCAGCAGCGGATGCAGCCATTGGAAGAAGCCGGGCATCATCTCGATGGGATACATGCCCGACGAGCCGGGGATCTGCACAATGACGAGGATGACGCCAATGGCTTTACCGATATGCTTAAACGTGGTGGACAGCGCATAGATGATGTTGACGTAGGTGAACGAAATAGCGATGCCGCCCAGTACAAAGAGCAGCGGATTGACGCACTGAACGCCAATAACCAGATCTCCCACCGTAACGATGATGGCCTGCAACGCACCCAGGATCACCAGCAGCAGCCAGCGGCCAAAGTAGCCCTGACGCGCCGTAAAGCTACCGATGCCCTCGCGGTCGACCTCGAGTTTATAGATAGCGATGAGCACATAGCCGCCTACCCACAGCGCCAGATTGGTGTAGAAGGGCGCGATGCCCGAGCCAAAGCTCTTGACCGGATAGATTGACTTGGACGTCAGCTCAACCGGAGATGCCATGAAATCTGCCACGTCATTGACGTCGACGTCCATGAGGTCGGCTAACTCGCCCATAGACTCAGAGGTCTGCAGCGCCGCAATGTCATTGGCGGCGGTCGCGAGCTTGTCCTGAACCTTGGCAAGGGAGGCGTCGGTTTGGGACAGCGTGGTCTTTGCCTGCTTGAGCGTGGCGTCGAGCTGCGCCAGCGTGCCGCGCGCGCTCGCTATCGTGGGGGTCATACCCGACACAATGCCGGTCAAATCGCCCGAAACGGCGGCAAAGGAGTCAAGCGCGCTCGAAGCCTTCGGAAGTGCGTTCTGACCCAGATCGGTCTGAGCCTGACCGAGGTTAGCCGTACCGGTCTGAATTGCCGCGTTGAGTGCGTTGCTCGCGTTCGAGATTGCCGTAGCGTCGTTTGCCATGGCGCTCGACTGTGCAGAAAGGCCATCCTTGATGCTCTGCAGCTTCTGGTTTTGCTCGCGAAGCGAATCGATGGTCGATACAATGCGCGCGTCAATTTCCTCGGAACCTGTCGACGTGTCATTAACGAGAATCTCCAAGTGCCCGATAACGGCCTTATTGTGATCGATCGTCGCCTGGAGAGACTCGAGCGAGTTGTCGATGCGGGTGGTCGTAGATGTGACCGTACCCGTTAGCTTGCCAATCGCAGCGTTCGCGGAGGCTGACGTCTTGGTGAGTGCAAGGCTACCTTCCGAGAGTGCCTTGGAGAGCGAGGTGATAGAGTTGCCCGCCGTGGCGCGAGCCTCGCCCAGCAGGTCGTTGCCCTGGGAGATTGCCTGCGTCAGCGACGGTGCCTGACCTTGCAAGCCGGCAAGCGCCGCATCAGCCGAGGCGATAGCGCCACTCGTCTTATCGATGGCGGCATTCATATCGCCAATCGAATCGCGCACCTCACCCAAGGTGTCGGATGCCTCGGACACCGAACTTGTCAGCGAGTCCTGAGTCTGGGTTGCCTTGTCCTTTAAATCGACACCGGCATCCTTGGCGATGCCCGCTACGGTCTCGCCCACCGTGGAGACAAACTCCGAGTTGATCTGCTCCTCGATGGTGTTGGCACCGGTATCGGTGACCTTGGGCGCAATGGCGCTCTTCTTCTCATTGACGTAATAGGTGAGCTTCGGCTGATGGTAATTGCCATCGAGCATCGAGACAAGATTGTCGGAGAAGTTCTTGGGGATTACGATCGCAGCGTAGTATTCCCCGCTCTCGACACCCTCTTTGGCATCGGCAGCCGAGTCGACGAAGGTCCAGCCCAGCTGATCGTTTTCCTTGAGCTGGTCGACCACCTTATCGCCCGCATTGAGCTCGCCCACTAGGTCGTTCTGGGTGCCCTGATCGTTGTTGGCGATAGCGATTTTAATGCCCTGGGTGTTTCCATATGGATCCCAGTTAGCCACGATGTTGTACCAAGCGTACAGCGAGGGGATAACGCACACGCCCAGGGTAACCACCAAGGCGACGGGGTTCACAAGCAGTCGCTTAATGTCGCGCTTGAATATCGCAAAGGAGACCTTTGCATCGGATAGTTTGCTGCCGAGACTCACGCTTGGACCATCCATCCTGTCGTTGAATCAAATCGTACTATCAACAACCATTGTACGTAGGCGCTTTAGCGTCTCGAAGCACAATGGTATTGAGTTTTGCGGGTAGCAATATACTACGAAGATTAGTTAACGTACAGTTGTACAGTATCTCAAATTTCAGCAGGTCGCAAAACCACAACCCGCACAAATTAACAATCCGAATAGTCATCGGGGGCGTTCTTAAACGACCAGTCAAACAAGAACGTCCCCCAACGACCACTTTTTCTCCGTCCCCAAGGGATCATTATTGGACCGTCGATGTTTTGGTAATGCCAGCGAGCGGTCACCAGAGCGAACAAATTGGCATGAAAAGAGGACGGCATAGACCTTCTGGTCATGCCGTCCTCTTTGAATGACAAGTTGTCGCTCTGGTGCCCGCGCAGCGTCGGCTGGTCCGCCGTTCGTTAGAACGGCGGAACGAAGGGCAGCGTCGAGTAGTTACGCGGTTCGTAGAACCGCGTAACTACCCAATTACATAAGCTCGCAGACAGCTGCTGCGAAGGCAACGGGGTCCTCGGGGAGGATGCCCTCGACCAGCAGAGCCTGGTCATAGAGCAGACCGGAGTACTGCTTGATCTTGTCGGCGTCGCCTGCCTTCTGGGCAGCGACAAGCTTGTCAAAGACCGGGTGCTTGGCGTTGAGCTCGAGTACGCGCTGGCTCTTGGGCATACCGTCGGGCGCGCCCTCGGGTCCCTTCTGGAGCACCTTCTCCATCTCGAGCGAAAGCGGACCCTCGGTGGTGATGCAGGCGGGAGCGTCAGTCAGACGTGCAGAGACGGCGACCTTCTCGACCTTGTCGCCGAGCGCCTCCTTCATGGCGTTAAAGAGATCCTCGTTCTCCTTGGTGGCGTCCTCGGCCTCCTTCTTCTCGTCATCGGTCGCCATGTCAAGATCGCCGGTCGCGACGTTCTTAAGCTCCAGGTGACGATCCTCGACCTCAGGCTCAGCGCCATCGGCAACTGCCTTCTCAGCAGCCTCGCGAGCAGCGTCATCCTCGTAGACCTTGGGCATATCGGCGGCAACGTACTCACGCATAGCCTGGAAGGTGAACTCATCCACGTCCTGCGTCAGAAGCAGCACGTCGTAACCGCGGTCGAGCACGCCCTTCACCACGGGCATCTTGGCCAAGCGCTCACGCGAGTCGCCGGCGGCGTAGTAGATGGCCTTCTGGTCCTCGGGCATACCCTTGGCATACTCGGCCAGGGTAATCATCTTCTGCTCCTTGGCAGACCAGAACAGCAGCAGGTCGGCGAGCTCATCGGCCTTCATGCCATAGCTCGAGTAGATGCCGTACTTAAGGCCGCGGCCAAAGTTCTCAAAGAACTTCTCGTAGGCCTCGCGGTCGTTGTCGCGCATATCCTCAAGATCGGCGGTTATCTTCTTTTCCACACGCTTGGCGATGGCCTTGAGCTGACGGTTCTGCTGCAGCGTCTCACGCGAGATGTTGAGCGACACGTCGGCAGAATCCACGACGCCGCGGACAAAGTTGTAGTAGTCGGGCAGCAGGTCGTCGCACTTCTCCATAATCAGCACGTTGGAGCTGTAGAGCGCCAGGCCCTTCTCGTAGTCCTTGCTGTACAGATCGAACGGGGCACGGCCCGGCACAAACAGCAGGGCGTCGTACTCGAGCGTACCCTCGGCATGGAAGCTGATGGTGCGCGCCGGATCGTCAAAGTCGTGGAACGTAGACTTGTAGAACTCGTCATAGTCCTTCTGCTCAACATCGGAGCTGCGCTTCTTCCAAATCGGTGTCATGGAATTGACGGTCTCGAGCTCCTGGTAGTCCTCGTACTCGGGCGTGTAGTCATCGCCAGCATCCTCGGGCTTGGGCTTCTGGCGGCTCTTGGACACCATCATCTGGATCGGGTAACGCACATAGTTGCTGTACTGCTGAATCAGGCTCTTGAGGCCCCACTCGGTCAGGAAGCGATCGTAGGTCTCGGCCTCGCCGTCGGCGTCGAGCTTCTCGTTCTCGCGCAGCGTCAGGATGACATCGGTGCCGTGCTCGGCGCGCTCGCCGTCTTCGATGGTGTAACCCTCAAGACCGTCGGACTCCCAAACGTGAGCGGTGTCCTCGCCATAGGCGCGGCTGACAACCTTTACGTGGCTGGCAACCATAAAGGCAGAGTAGAAGCCCACGCCAAACTGGCCGATGATGTCGACATCGGAGCCCTGTTGCTCGGCATTCTCGGTCTTAAACTCCTCGGAGCCGGAATGGGCGATGGTGCCCAGATTGCGCTCGAGCTCCTCGGCGGTCATGCCGATGCCGTTATCCGAAATCGTGATGGTGCGGGCATCTTTATCGAAGGAGACGCGAATGGCCAGGTCGCCCTGATCGATCTTGACGCTCGGGTCCTGCAGGCTCTTAAAGTTGAGCTTGTCGACGGCATCACTCGCGTTGGAGATAAGCTCGCGCAGGAAGATTTCCTTATTGGTATAGATGGAGTTGATCATGAGGTCGAGCAATTTTTTGCTCTCGGTCTTAAATTGACGCATGTGCAGTCCTTTCGCGCTACCCCCGTCCGCAAAAACGGCCCGGTTGCCCGAGCCGCATCGCAGACCTGCTATGTTCAGACTTAGATTTTATAACCCATTAGCGCGCATATATACACACGGTATCGAAAAACTGTATGTCCAAACGCTCTGATGCGCCAATTGCCAAAGAGTGTCCCCGACTGCCGGCAGAAAAGGAACGTCCCTATCTGCCATCTACGCGCTTGGCCATCCAAGCATGGGGCTGGCCCTCGTCTTCGTAGTCCACCGGGGCAATCTGCGCGTAGCCCGCCTTGGCATAGAGCGGCAGCACGTATTCCTGCGCATGCAGCTTAATGAGCCTGGCGCCGGCATCACGCGCGCACGTATCACTGGCCTCGACAATCTTGCTCGCCAGACCGCGACGGCGCATGCTCGGCAGCACAGCCACGCGCCCCATAATGTAGGTCTCCCCCGCCGCGACGCCTTCGTCCAAGTCGCACGCCGGCGACACCGGAGCCTCTGCGTCAGCCGCGCGCTCAAGCTCTTCGGGAAACACGCGCGAGCAACCGGCAAGCTCGCCATCTACATAGAGCGTCACATGAATGCAGTTCGGATCCTCATCGATAGCGTCAAACTCGTTCTCGTAGCCCTGCTCGTCCATAAAAACGACGCGGCGCACCAACGCCGCGTCATCAAAGCATCCCGTCTTAAGTTGGATATCCATGGCTGCCCTTTCATTCAATGCGAACGTTAGGGACAGATTTTAGCGAAAATGAGCTCCGCGCACGCTAAACTTCGCGCGAGCCTTCGCCAGGCAGTCGTAATGACCCACGTTATGGGCATCGCTCGCGATAAAGCTGTACAGGTTCTGATCGAACAGGCGCTGTGCCGGCTTTTTCTCGCGACCAAAGCGACCGCCGGCAATAAAGTCCGCCGAAGCCTGCAGCTTGCAGCCCATATCGACCAGGCGCTCCGCCACGTTTACATCCTTTTGAACCGCACGATAGCGCTCAGGATGAGCGATGATCACCTGGTAGCCACGGCACTGCAAATCGTAAATCGTGTTCTCGTACTCTCTAAACGCATACGCATCGGCATGCGTCGAAAGCTCGAGCAGAAACTCGTTGGTCCCATCGAAATGCAAGTGCTCCGCGGCATCGATACCAAGCTCAACGAGCTTTCGATGGTTGACCTCGAAGCCCATCTGGAGCGGAAAACCGTCAGCGTTATCGCGCAGCAGCTCAAAGGCATCCCACATCTTGTCGTAATCAAAATAGGGATCACGGCAGTGAGGAGTGCAAACGATTCTGGTTACACCGGCCCGCTTGGCAGCCTCGAGCATCGCCAAGCTCTCTTCGAGATCGGCGGCGCCGTCGTCTACACCCGGCAAGATATGGCAATGAATGTCACGCATAGGTCGGCCTCAATCAACTAAACGTTTGCTCGGTTGGTGAAGATGCCCTTTTTGGAAGTGCCCTGATCGTCGGAGCCCTTCTTAACCTTCTTACCGTCCTTGGTGTAGTAAGAATAGTAGTACTCGCTGGTCTCGGTCTCGCAGTAGTTCATAACGGTACCGATGAGCTTGACCTTCTCGGACTTCTTAAGCTGGGCGATAGCGTTGAGCGCCTCTTCGCGCTTGGTAAAGTCCTCGCGCACCACGAACAGCGCGCCGTCGGTCAAGCTGGCAATCTCGGCAGCATCGATGAAGGTGCCGACCGGAGGAGCATCGAAGATGACGTACTGGAACTTGGCGGACAGTGCCTTTACCAGCTTGGCAAAGCGATGGGAGACGATGATGTCGGCAGGATTGGGAATGTGCGGCTCGGCATCGAGGAAGTAGAAGTTCTTCTGACCCGTCTCGACAATTGCCTGGTCAATGGAGATCTGCTCGGAAAGGACCGCATAGAGTCCGCCGCGCGAACGAACGCCGAGCATATCGGAAAGGGACCTGCGGCGCATATCGGCCTCGACCAGGAGCACGGACTTGCCGCTCGTGGCGATTGCCTGAGCAAGGTTAATGGAAACCGTAGACTTGCCCTCGTTGGGAATCGAGGAGGTAACGGTGATGGTGCGAATGGGGTCGTCCACGCTCGCAAAGCGGATGTTGGCCAGAAGGGTCTTGGCGGCATTCTGTACAACGAGCTTATCGGTGTTCTTTGCCTTAGCCATGCCTATTTACCACCTTTCATAGCCGGAATTCGGCCAACAACGGGAATACCCAGGAGCTCTTCTGCCTCTTCGGCACCGCGGATGCGGGTATTGAGCATGTCTGCCAAAACGACATAGGCAACTGCGATAAAGATACCGGCGAGGAACGCGACGGCAATATACAGCGTGCGCTTGGGGCCGCTGGGGGCTTCGGGGGTCTTAGCCTCGTCGATAACGTTGATGCTCTGGGCAGCGCCGACGTTCTGAGCGACCGTACTCACCGAGCTGGCAATGGCCTTTGCGACCTCAGCCGTCTCCTTGGCATCGGTGCCGGTAACCGAAAGCGTAATGACACGCGTGGTGGTCTCGGAGGAAACAGACACCTTGTAGTCATCCAAATCGGTGAGGCCCAGTTCTTTGGCGGCGCCGCTCTTAACGCTATCGCTATCCAGCAGCGTGGCGATATCGTTGGAAAGCATCTGGCTCGCCGAGAGATCGTTGTAGCTCATCTGACCGCTATCGTCGGTCTTGGCGAGAATGTACATGCTCGTCGTCGCGGTATAGGTGTTGTCCATCGCAACGAAGGACACGATGCCCATGGCGATCGCGCAGACCACCGGAAGGGTGATGACCAGCTTGAGGTGCTTCTTCAGCAGCTGGAACAGTTCGAGAAGGGTCATGCAGCTTGCCTTTCATTTCCCCAGTTCGGATTGACAAAACTGTCCGTATGTTATCGCATCTTTTTACCGAGACCAAACTCTATACATAAGAAACAGGCTCTCCTGTAAAAATGTCGGAAGCAATCGTAAAATTGCACAACAACGCCGCACCCGAAAGTCAAATGCGGCGTCTACATCAATATCTGTGTTGTATCGCTATGCGAATGGCTCGTCCTGCTGTATGGGAAACGTCACCGTAATGGTGGTTCCCACGCCCAACTCGCTCGACAGATCAAGCGTGGCGTGATGATACAGGGCCGCATGCTTGACAATGGCAAGCCCCAGGCCGGTTCCGCCGCGTGCCTTGGACCTACTCTTGTCCACGCGATAGAACCGCTCAAATACCTTGCCCTGTTCTTCAGGCGCGATACCGATTCCCGTGTCGGCGACAGCGAGGAACGGATGGCCTTCGTCGTTGGTGCCGCACTGCAGCGTAACCGTACCGCCGGGCCGATTGTAGCGGATGGCGTTGCTTGCCAGATTATAGATGAGCTCGTCGACCAAGCGCGACACGCCTTCGATGACCACAGGCTTGGTCTCATGACTTATCGTCACATTCGCCTGACGGGCAACCTGTTCAAGACGCTGCTCAACCGCGTAGATCGCACGCGAGAGCTCAATAGGCTCCGTGGACCCAATGGGCACTGCCTCGCCTTCAGTTGCACGTTCGGCCTCGTCCAAGTTAGACAGCGTAAGGATGTCGTTGACAAGCGCTGCCAAGCGGCCCGCCTCACGATAGATGCGACCGCCAAAGTTGCGCAGGTCGTCCTCGCCCTCGACCATGCCATTTGCGATGAGCTCGGCATAGCCCGAAATCGCCGTAAGCGGCGTCTTGAGCTCATGGGTGATATTCGCCGTGAACTCGCGGCGCATACGGTCGTTGTCCGCTAGCACCGCCATTTGGCGCTTGAGTTCCTGGCGCTGCGACTCGATCCGCTCAAGCATGGGGACCATCTCGGCATAGGCGTGCTCATAGCTACGGCGTGGGTGATCCAAATCCACCTCTTGCAACGGCGCGATGATGGCACGGGACTCACGGCGCGCCATAAAAAACGAGAGTACTGCACCCGCTGCTGCGATAAGCAGCATCGGCGCCAGCATCGACAGCAAAATCGCCGCAACGCCAGGCTGGGCCTGCGCCAAGCGAACGACCTGGCCGTTATCAAGGGTGACGGCGCGATACAGCATAATCTCGTCGAGTGTAGAGCTTGCGCGCTCCGCGGAACCCGAACCACTCTCAAAGGCCTCGATGACCTCGGGGCGATCGCCATGGTTGGGCAGTGTGGAAGGCGACGCCTCGTTGTCGTAGGCAACAGATCCGTCCTTATTGATCAGCGTGATACGAAGATCCTCGCGATCGAGGCTTCGCAAGAACGGAATGGGCTCCTGCTGCTCGTCGAGGGCGGCAGCAATGAGCTCGGTTTCCTGCGCCAGATTGGCACTCGTGGCATCCGCCAAAGTGTTTTGCACAAAGAACGCACCCAGCACCGTAAACGCCACGATAACCGCCATGGCGCAGACAAAGATCGTCACAAAAACGCGGTGCGACAGCGTATGTTTTCCCTGGGGGGCGAAGACCACGGGTTACTCCTCCGATGCGGTGGCCGCGGTGTCGTCGCCTTCGGCACCATCACCGGCAGAAGGCTCGGCCAGGCGATAACCCACGCCGCGCACGGTCTCGATGGCGCTGGCATGCTCGCCCAGTTTTTGGCGAAGCGTCTGCACGTGCACGTCAACGGTGCGCGAACCGCCGTCGAAGTCCCAGCCCCACACGCTCTGCAGCAACGACTCGCGGGTAAAGACCACGCCGGGCTTGCGCATGAGGTACTCGAGCAGGTCGAACTCGCGCAGGGTGAGCTTAAGCGGCTCGCCGGCAACGGTCACCTCGCGATGGCTGGGCGAGAGCACGATGTCGCCCACGCTGAGCACATCGCTCGCCTGCTTGACCATGCCGCCGCGACGCAGCAGTGCGCGGCAGCGGCTCGCAAGCTCCATGAGCGAAAACGGCTTAGTCAGGTAATCGTCGGCACCGCCATCGAGCGCCATCACCTTGTCGAGTTCGGTGTCCTTGGCGGTAAGCATCATGATGGGCACCGTCGCCGTCAGGCGATCGGCACGCAGGCGACGCATAATCGCCAAGCCATCGGTGTCGGGCAGCATGATATCGAGCAGCACAGCATCGGGCACCCGTCGTGCCACGGCAGCTTTAAACTCGCCATCACACGAAAAGCCCTCGGCCTCGATTCCCTGCTTGCGCAGCGCGTAGACTGTCAAATCCCTGATGTTGTCATCGTCCTCGACGTAATAGATCATGTTGAACCCCTTTGCGGCCGATATGACCGCATCTTAACCCTAAAGGCACCTGTAAAAGACAGCGTCAGCCAAAACGCCCCGTCAAATAATCCGCGGTGCGCGGATCGGACGGATTCTTGAAGAGTTGCGCGGTGGGCGCGTGCTCCACCAGCTCACCCAGCAAAAAGAACGCAACCGAATCGGAAATACGCGCGGCCTGCTGCATGTTGTGCGTCACGACCACCAGCGTGCAGGTCTCCTTGAGCTCGCAGGCCAGCTGCTCCACCACCAACGTCGACACAGGGTCGAGTGCCGAGGTCGGCTCGTCCATCAGCAGAATGTCGGGCTGCACGGCAAGTGCGCGGGCGATGCACAGGCGCTGCTGCTGTCCACCCGAAAGACCCAGGCCTGACTCTTTGAGCTTGTCCTTGACCTCGTCCCACAGGGCAGCGCGACGCAGGGAGTCCTCGACCAGCTCATCGAGCACGGCGCGGTCGCGCACACCCATACCGCGAGGACCGTAGGCGACGTTGTCGTAGATGCTCATGGGAAACGGGTTGGGGCGCTGGAACACCATGCCCACGCGCTGGCGCAAACGGCAGATATCGCAATCGCCCAGGATATCTTGACCATCGAGCGCAATCTTGCCCTCGATGCGGCAATCCTTGATGCCGTCGTTCATGCGGTTAAAGCAGCGCAGCAACGTGGACTTTCCGCAGCCCGAAGGCCCGATGAACGAGGTGATCTGCTTGTCGCGGATCTTGATATTCACGTCCTTGAGCGCATGGTGGTCGCCATAGAACAGGTCGAGGCCCTCGACATCGATGCGCGTCGGCGAGGCGGCAAGACCCTCTGCCGTGGGGCGAGTCGCATCCCCAACCTCGCGCTCATGCGCGGCCTCGGCCTGCGCTTCCATGAGTTCTTCAAGCTCCGTGGGCTCCACAGCCGCAGCAGCCGTCATACCGCACACCTCCATATCGATATCAATTCAGCAGTATCGATAGTAGGAATCGCGGCTCATACGCACGTGAGCACATTGTCAAGTGTTTGTAAGGGCACGCTAGCTATGCGGCGGGCAGCTCGATGGTGAATATCGTGTGTTCGGGCGTCGATTCACATGCAACGGTACCGCCGTGTGCCGCGATGATCTCCTTGGCAATAGCAAGGCCCAAACCGGCACCACCGCGATTGGTCGCACGCGCCGCATCCAGGCGATAGAACTTCTCAAAGATTACCTTGAGCTTAGCCGCAGGGATAGGATCGCCCTGATTGATAAAGCGCACGCGCACGCCACCATCGTCTTGGCGCCTGGCCTCAATCGTGATGGTCGAGCCCTCGTAGCTATAGGCGACGGCGTTTTTCATGATGTTGTTGAACACGCGGGCCATCTTGTCGCCATCCACGAGCACCGTCAGGTCCTCGCGAATATCAACTTGGGCTTCCTTATGCTGCTCGTTGAGGATGGGATAGAACTCGTCAGCCACCTGAGCCAGCAGCAACCCCAGATCAACATAGCCGCGCGTGAGCACGATATCGTGGAAGTCAAAGCGCGTGATATCGAAGAACTCCTCGATGAGCGCATCGAGCCGGTGCGCCTTGTCGAGTGCCACGCCCGTAAAGCGCGCACGTTGCTCAACCGGCAGCTCAGGAGCCTCTTGCAGCAGCGAAAGATAGCCCACCACACTGGCAAGCGGGGTGCGTAGGTCATGTGCCAAGTACGTGACCAAATCGTCCTTGCGATGCGACTCGTCACGCAGAGCTTGCTGCACCTTGCGCTCACGGTCACGCACGCGGTTAAGGGCGCCCTCGACCTCCAAGAAGTCGCCGTCGATGTTATCCCAGGTGTCGGGGTGATCGATCAGGCGATCTTGAATACGAGCGGCCAGCACACAATCGGCATGCTGCTCGCCCTGCTCGTAGCCATGGTAGTACAGGGCGCGGCCGCAAAAGAACAGCACGCACACGGCAAGCGCCAGCACAAAGCCAAGCATGTTGAATACAAAGCCGGCATCGAACAGCACTGGCCCTTCGATGCCGCCGAGCGCCATGGCGCCAATCGCCAACGTCATGGCCCACGCGGCACCGCCAATCACCACGCAACGGCGCACGATTTCGAATCGATCGATCAGCAAAAAGCCGACAAGCAGCACCGCTAAGACTCCGGCGATGTTGTCGATGCCAATCAGCAGCAGGCTCAGCAAAAAGAGCAGCACCGTTGCAAGCGCGCGGTTGTCGACGACCGACCTCACGTATTCAAAGAGTCGATCGGGCACCTCGAATACCCGCCTATCGTCTTTTGTCATATCCACTTCCCCACCATCAAAGGCGTTATTCGATTATGTAGCCGACGCCCCAGACGTTTTTGATAAAGCGCGGCTTTTGAGCGTCGTCGCCGATCTTTTCGCGCAGGTGGCGAATGTGCACCATCACCGTATTGTTGGAGCCGGGCATAAAATCCTCGTTCCACACCGCGCGGAACAGGTCCTCCACGGCCACCACGCTGCCGCGATGCTCGACCAGATACAGCAAGATGGAATACTCGATGGGCGTGAGGCGAACCGGTGAACCGTCCACTGTCACGGAACGAGCATCGCGGTTGATCTCAAGGCCGTCGAGCTGGATGGTCGGCGACTCGGCCGCCTGCGCGCGGCTACCGTAGCTGGTGTAGCGACGAAGCTGAGCGTGCACGCGTGCGATGAGCTCAAGCGGACGGAACGGCTTGACCACATAATCGTCCGCGCCAAGCGAAAGGCCCTCGATCTTGTCTTGCTGGGCATCGCGCGCCGTCAGCATGATCACGGGATAGGTATGGCTGGAACGGATCGTACGTAGCAGCTCAAAGCCATCGATATCGGGCAGCATGACATCCAGCAGCGCCAGATCGAACTCCTGCTCCAAGATTGCCTTGGCAGCATCGGCCCCGCTATAGGCGACCTGTACGTCAAAGCCTTCTTTTGTAAGGTAGATACCAACCAAGTCGGCGATGGCCTTTTCGTCATCAACTACCAAAATGCGCTCGTTCATGCGTGCTCCTCTCGCGCTCCATTATGCCCGAGGGGGCGCATGCCACACACAACAAGCGTGGGTGATTAAGTCGGCCTTAAGCACCCTTGTGCCCGTTCGGGCGCGGATGTGGGCCACGCACGCACGCGATGATCGCCGACACCGGCAAACGATATACTCTAGTTCCAGAAGAGACCATCCCGTCGAAAGCGAAATCTGTGAAGTCCCTCATCTCTTTTGCAAAGCGCTCAGCCCAGCTTGCCGCCGGCTTTGTCTGCGCTATCGCCCTTGCCGCTGGCGTGCCCACCGTCGCCGGCGCCCAAGTGCTCACGACCGACAATGTTTGCGGCAAAACCGCCGATGCGCGCGGCATCACGGCCGAAAACCTGCCCGATATCGATGCGACCAATGCCCTCGTCATGGGCAAAGACGGCACCGTCTACTATGCCCGCGGCGCCGATGAGCAGGTCAAGATTGCCTCGATCACCAAGGTCATGACCGCAATCCTAACCGTCGAGAATTGCAAGATGGACGAGAAGGTCACGGTAAGCAACACCGCGGCCACCGTGGGCAATTCGACCGCCGGCTTGCTCGAAGGCGACGAGCTTACCGTGGAGCAGGCACTGCGCGGCCTGATGATTCCCTCGGGCAACGACGCCGCCATCGTGCTCGCCGAATATGTGGGCAAGAAGATCGAGCCTAAGACCAAAGACGCCGAGGCCACCTTTGTGAAGGCCATGAACGAGCGCGCTAAGAAGCTCGGCTGCACCGGTACGCTTTTTGAAAACCCGCATGGTCTGGACTTTGATGAGTGGGCTGGCGATATGCACTCAACCGCACACGACGTAGCGCTGATGATGCAAGAGGCCATGAAAAACGACACGATCCGCGAGGTCGTAGCGAGCGAGGATTCCTGGATCGAGGTCACGGGCGCCGACGGCGCCGACCATTCGCATTCCATGGACACGCATAACTATTTGCTGGGCCAAGATGGCAACATCGGTGGCAAGACCGGCACCACCGACGACGCGGGCTATTGCTTTACGAGCGCCTACAACCGCGACGGCGACGAGATCTACACCGTCGTTTTGAACTCCACCACCACCGACCAGCGCTTTACCGATACCGCAACCCTTGCCAATTGGTACTACGGTCACAAGGTGACGGTCGCAATCGCCAACACGCAGGAAAAGACCGCCAACGGCAACCCGCTTATGGCGCGTATTGGCCAAACCGACTGGACGGATAAGACGATCGACGCCACACTCGCCGATCCTACGGCGCAAGCGACCGTGTTTTCCCTTGCCGGCGAGGTGACCGAAAAGGTTAGCTACGACGATCTTTCGGGCACGGTGCATGTGGGCGATAAGGTGGGTAGCGTTACGCTCAAGCAGGACGGCACCAAGATCGCCGTCATGGACCTGGTTGCCGACGAGGAAGGCGCAGGGCCGAATCCCATTGAATGGCTGCTCGTGAAGCTCGATCGCTTGGGCCGCCGCATCGACAACCGCCCACTCACGGCAGAAAGCGAGACCGTAGCCAAGGCTCCTGAGGTGTAGGGCGCAAGAATAATAAGCCCACTGAAAGGAGGCGTCCGAAAGGATGCCTCTTTTTTTGAGGTTCGAATCCCCAGCTAACGTGGTTCAACTAAAAAAGGGTCCCTTTCGGAACCCTTCTTTAAAGTCTTACTGGCGGAGAGCTGGGGATGTCCGGGCATGCTGCGCATGCCCTCCGGCTTCAAAGCCTGGCGGCTTTTCGCCCACGGGCTACAAACGCTTTCGCGTTTGCTTAACGCCCGTGCCCTCTCGGGTTCGAATCCCCAGCCGCCATTCTTGATAATAAAAAGGGCCCCAAATGGGACCCTTCTTCAAATTCGTACTGGCGGAGAGCTGGGGATTCGAACCCCAGATGCCCTTTTGGGGCATACTCGCTTAGCAGGCGAGCACCTTCGGCCTCTCGGTCAGCTCTCCGTAACAGCCGTTCTATAGTAACCAAACAGCCAAGGATGAGCAAGAGGAAATTTTCTAATTGCCTAGCAGCCTTTCCTTCTTGAAAGCTTCGCCTACCCCAGCGAGCGGTTGAGGGAGCCGAGCTCGTCGTTGCCCATGGTGCGCCACATTTGGAAGATACAACCGCGCGCCAGGAAAAAGAAACCGTTGTCGACCAGTTGCACAGCGGCATCTGCCAGCTGATTCGTCACGGCGGACACTGGCGGCAGCTCTAGTCCAGCCTTGTGGATGGTCTCGACCGCTTCCTCGAACGTCGGAGGCTCGCTGACGCCCATCTCGTTCATAAGGCCCTGCATTTCTTCCAGCGCGCTGCTGCCCGACTCCTCGCCGCGCGGCACCAGACGGTAACAAGCCAGCGCCAGGTCGAGCTGATCGCAATTCCAATAGGCAAACGCCAAGCGATAGAACAGGTAGCCGATTGCAGAACGATCGCTGGCAATACGTAGGCCGTGGCGCGCCACCTCGATAATCTCGTCAAAGCGCTCCAGACGCGCAAGCACGTTGATGAGCGCAAAGTGCGACTGCATGGACGAGCGCGCCAGATCGTAAAGATGGCGCACCTCGGGAAGTGCTCGTTCAAAGTCCTCTTGCTCGGCGTAAAAGCTGCAGATCTCATGCTGGGCAAAGTACAGCGCATCGGGCGCACGAAGGATTCGCACAGAGCGGTCTTCTTCCAACACCGGTAGCACCATGCGCACCAGCTGGTTATCGCAAAACTGCGTTTGAACCGGACCTGTCGCCAAAAGCTCGGCGACGGCGCACTTAGCCTCCAACTCCTCAGCAAGACGGGAAAAGCCTTCAAAAGCACCTGTACGGTCGACTTTTGCCTGCTCGCGCAATTCAACAACACGGGCCACGTATGGGTCGTCGTCCTCTTCCATGACCTCCAGCTCGTCAGCCGTATCGGCAAGCAGCAGATCGCGCAGCGCCGGCGGCAGCATGCGATGGTCATCACGCGGACGAGCATGAACCTCCGCCGGTTCAATCGTCTCCGGAGCGGTTGACTCATACGCCTCAAGCACACGCTTGCACGGCATATCGTCCATGTCCATGCTCTCAAGATCCTTGGCGACAGGCACGCAATCGGCCAGATAGGCCGCGCGCCCAAAGAAATACGTTGCGACAACGCGCTCGCCCTGCTCACTGTCGGGAGCAGCAATCTGCACATAGCAGCGCGTGATGCAGGTGCCCGCGGCAAAACACGCTGCCGCAAGCGTGAGTGCCACGCGCGCATCGTGCTCCGCGGCCCAGATCGCGCGCGTGTCCTCGTCCAACTCGCGCCAGGCGTCATCTTGAGCGTCGTATTCACGTTGTGGCATAGCATCAACGACAGACTGCCCAAACCGAACGAGCATGATCCCCTCGGCAACGTTTGCCCGATAGGTATAGTCGAGCCGCGTGACCACGTTAAGTGCCTCGACAATACGCGCGAAGCGGGTACGCACATCCCACTCACCGCCCGGCTGGCAAGCCACCGTACCCGGTTTGCCCCACGGGTTATCGCTCGAGGTTGTATCGAGCAGTCGGGGAACATCGTTGGTCGTCTTGGCGATATGCCACGCATCAAAGAGCGCGCAGCCCTCAAGGCTCGGCGACGAGGCCGCGGGGACCAATCCAGCCCCGATGCGCTCAAGGATGCCGGAAAGGCGGTTGAGACGGCACTCGATGGCGAGCAGCGTATCAATCTCGTCCTGGTCCAGCAGACTACGATCAAAATTGAGATAGAAAAGCTTTGAGCGATCGATGCGAGCCAGGCTCATCTCGGACTTAGCGGCGATGGTGCGCAAGCGGGGCAAGTCAATTTCACTCATAAGGGCGGCGGCATAGCGCTCGATACCGCTCGGATTCTCGGCATGGTCAACGCGGTAAAGCAGCGTCTCGATAGCATCAGGGAGCGGTGCCGTGTTAAAGCCCAAAAACACCTCGACCGGCTCGGGCAACTTTACGAGCTTGATCTTGTCGATAACATTTTGCATACCCTCGTCGAGTCCGCCGGCGTCCGCCGTGCTCGCAATGGCATTTTCGGAGTCAGCGAATATCACGTAGCGCAGGAACATCGATGCCATGAACTCGCCGTAAGGAAGGGAGCGGGTCGAATTCCATGTCTCGTGGTCGGACTGCTCGCGCATGGGGCCTTCGGGAGAGCCGACGGTTCGCGCGCACGCGCGCATTGTGCCGTTGGCTCCCCGAACCACAATCTCACCAATACCGGAGTCTGACTCGTCAAGGACCAGTTCCATGTCGGGATCGTTGGGCAGCGGAGTCTCGCTAACGGGGCGGTCCACCTTGTACACCTCGCCCGAAACGCTTACGTAGCCCAAAAGCGACACATGGCTTTTGCCAACGAATTCGACGACATAGCAAGATTCATGCTGATCCTCGCCAAAGAGTTTCCAGACCACGCCATATGAACGTCCCGCAGGCTGCTCGGGCATCGCCGGAAAGCGCTTTTTGGGATCGAGAAACCTGAGCTTGTATGTCGGACGCTCTGCCACGAAGTATCACCCTGATCGGTCGCTTGAAGAAGGAGTGGCCGCGGATGGGCCGCGACACCTACTCGGAATCTTACACGAGTCGACAGGAAATCGTCCCTTTGGACGAAAGCACTCAAGCTGGCGCAAAAGAAAAGCCCCCGTTGCCGGGAGCTTTAATCTCAAATGGTGCGGCGTATAGGATTCGAACCTATGACGTTCTGATTCGTAGTCAGACCCTCTATCCAGCTGAGGTAACGCCGCAGCGCAAGACATATAAAACCACTTTAGCTTATTGGAGTCAAGCACAATTTCAAACTTTTTTGTGGAACGCAGTCTTGTCATGCTGCTCCGCATATACCGTCGTTCCCCGTACGATCGATTGGCTTTTCGATCACGTCAAACTTAGCATCAAGTTCCCTCAGGAGCGATCTCACCCGCTGGGCACAATCATAATCGGCAAACGAGATACTCAACATGCGAGCAACCTGGTTAGATGTCCGGACCCCATAGAAATGCTCCAGGGCCACAAGCCCCTCGTGCGCCACAAACGTCTCAACCACATGAGGCGACTCCTCAAAGCACCATTGGGTCAACGGACCCCCGCTCGTCTGTCGAACCACCAGGCCACCCATGCCAGACGGCTCACACGTTACAAGCAGGTACTCCCCGCCCTCGTCGCTCTCAAACAAAACCACCCGATCATCAAACAGCTCCATCGCGTCCCCTTTCTCTCGCTCTTATTTAGCAAAAGCATAGCAGGTAGATGGCTGTATACAGAACAGTTGTTCGTGTGTTTTCTATTGAGCTGTCCGCACAGCATGGTATGGCCGCACACAAAAAGGGCACCCCAAAAAGGAGTGCCCTAGCAAATCGCTTATGCAGCCAATCTACGCGACCGGCTCGATCTTCTCGAGGCCGCCCATGTAGGGACGCAGAACCTCGGGGATCGTGATGGTGCCGTCAGCGTTCTGGTAGTTCTCCAGAATGGCTGCCATGGTACGGCCAGCCGGCAGACCGGAACCGTTGAGGGTGTGCAGATAGCGCGAACCCTTGAAGTTCTCGGGGTCGCGATACTTGATGTTGGCGCGACGGGCCTGGAAGTCACCGCAGTTGGAGCAGGAGCTGATCTCCTTGTAGGCGTTGTAGCTCGGCAGCCAGACCTCGACGTCGTAGGTCTGACGGGCGGAGAAGCCCAGGTCGCCGGTGCACAGGCTAATCACGCGATACGGAAGACCCAGCTGCTGCAGCAGGAACTCGGCCTCGGCGGTCATGCTCTCGAGCTCCTCGTCGGACTCCTCCGGCTTGGCAAACTTGACCATCTCGACCTTGTCGAACTCGTGCTGGCGAATGATGCCGCGGGTATCGCGACCAGCGGAGCCGGCCTCCTCGCGGAAGCAGGGGGTGAAGGCGGTGTAGCGGCGCGGCAGGGTATCGGCGTCGAGGACCTCACCGGCGTGCAGGTTGGTGAGCACGACCTCGGCGGTGGGGATCAGGAAGTTGTCGCCCGAGACGTGATAGGCGTCGTCCTCGAACTTGGGCAGCTGACCCGTACCGAACATGGTCTGACGCTTGACGACGATGGGCGGCCACCACTCCTTAAAGCCACGACTCGTGTGCGTGTCCAGGAAGAAGTTGATAAGGGCGCGCTCCAGGCGGGCGCCGGCGCCACCGAGAACGGTGAAGCGGCTGCCGGAGAGCTTGTTGCCACGCTCGAAGTCGAGGATGTCCAGATCGGTGCCCAGATCCCAGTGCGGCTTAAAGTCGAAGTCGAACTCGCGCGGGGTGCCCCAACGACGGCGCTCGATGTTCTCGTCCTCGTCCTTGCCGTACGGCGTGGCCTCGCAAGGAATGTTGGGCAGGTGAGCCATGAAGTCGTACTGCTCCTGCTCGAGGGCGGTGCGGCGCTCGGCCAGACCGTCAATCTTCTCGTTGACGGCGCGCACGGCCTCTTTGGCGGCCTCGGCCTCGTCCTTCTTGCCCTCCTTCATCAGGGCGCCGATCTTCTTGGACTCGGCATTGCGCGTGGCTTGAAGTTCCTCGACCTCGGTGATGACGGCACGACGCTCGTCGTCGAGCTCAAAGAACTTCTCGCGATCCCAAGACGTCTGGCGGTTAGCCATGGCGACATCGATGGCATCGGGGTTCTCGCGAACAAACTTGATATCAAGCATTAGATCCTCCGGCGATATACATTCCATTTAGGTTGCAACCTTGTACATGTATGGGCAAGTATATACTTATGAGCGTTTACGACCCAACTCAACTACGCAAGAAGGCACCCAATGGACGCAGTTTTTTCCTTTTTGTTTGGCACCCGCACCGGTTTTGCCATCCTTTTCGCCGGCGGCATCCTGCTGTTTGCGATTATTGCCTTTGTAATGGAGAAGCGCACCCATAAGATGTATGTCGACCGCGGCCCCAAGTCCGAGGACGAAGAAGACAGCTTCTGGGACTAACCTGCCAAAAAGGGACAGGTTTATTTTGGTCGGTTTTATCTGGGCAAACGCAAGTGCCCCGCAACTGGAATTGAGCCAGTTGCGGGGCACTTTTCGCTAAAAGGACAAAACCGCAGGAAAAACCTGCCAAAATAAACTGTCCCTTTTTTGGTCGGTTTTACTGGAGGGTTGCGTCGATTGCCTTGACCAGGGCGCTGCGCATGCCGGCGTCCTCGAGTGCAACGACGCCCTTGATGGTGGCACCGCCGGGCGAGCATACGGCATCCTTCATCGCCGCAGGATGCTGGCCAGTTGCAAGCTGCAGCTTTGCCGTACCCAGCACCATCTGGCTCACAATGCGATAAGCATCCGCACGCGGGATACCGTGCTTGACCGCCGCATCGCCCAGGGCCTCGATTGCCATGGCGACAAACGCCGGAGCGCAACCACCCACCGTGCCGCCCACAAACAGCAGGCTTGTGTCGAGCTCGACGACAGCGCCAAGCTTACCGAGCAGGTCGAGCACCACAGCACGCTGCTCGTCGTTAAGCGTCGAAGCCTTCTCGCAGGCGATGACGCCCTCGCCCACCGAAACCGGCGTGTTGGGCACCGTCGAGATATGCGCGACGCCCGGCAGGACCTGCTCCCACTTGGCACTGTCCCAGGTCCAGGCAACCGACAGAACGACCTTTTTGGCAAGAGCATCCTTGAGCGGGGCGAATACCTTCTCGATCATGTACGGTTTGACCGCAGCGACCACGATATCGGATGCGGCGACAACCTCGGCGGCATCGTGGCAGGCGACCATGCCGCGCACCTCGCAACGCTCGACCAAAGCATCGTAGCGGCCTGCGCAGGCGCACATGTCGCCCGCGGCCACGCCGGCGGCAATCCAGCCATCGGCCATAGCACTCGCCATATTGCCAAAACCGACAAATCCGATCTTCATATCACACAGTCCTCTCAGATGCGTTCCTCAAAAACGAAAGTCATTGTCCCACGCTATTGTTTCGTATTGCCGACCTACTTGTGATACGGCTCGCCACGGCTAATCTTGCAGGCGCGGTAGATCTGCTCCAGCAGCACCACGCGCGCCAGGTTGTGCGGCAAGGTAATGCGCCCAAAGCTGAGCATCTCGTCGGCGCGGGCGCGCACCTCATCACTCACGCCGTCCGAACCGCCGATTACAAAGGCAATGTCGCTACTACCTCGCAGCATAAGATCGTCGAGCCTCGCCGAGAGCTCCTCACTCGAACGCTCCTTGCCCTCAATGGCCAGCAAGATCACATGCGCTCGAGACGGCAAGGCAGCAAGAATCGCCGCCCCCTCCTTGTCACGCGCAGCATCCACACCGCCCGCCTTAGCCGGGTCGATATCGGCCACCTCGCGGATATCCACCTTGGCATAGGCACCCAGACGCTTGGTGTACTCAGCGCACGCGTCCTTCCAAAAGCGCTCCTTGAGCTTACCAACACAAACGACGGTGTATTTCACGCGCGCCTACTCCTTCGAATCGTTTTGAACTTTGCCGGCAGCCAGCATCTGCTCGAACATAGAGGCCGACTGCGAGAAGTCGCTCGGCAACACGACCGTCGAGTTTTTGCCCGTACGTGCGAACTCCGTCATCATCTCGGTCCACTGCGTAAACATGAACAGCTGGTTGGCCTCATCGTTGCCAACGCCTGTCTCCTGGATAATCTCGAGCGAATCCTTGATGCCCAACGCGATAGCTTTGCGCTGGTTGGCGATGCCTTCGCCTGCCTTTTCCATCGCCTCAGCCTCGGCGGTCGCCTCGGTGACGCGCTTGATGCGGTCTGCCTCGGCGAGCTCCTGTGCCGCAGCGCGCTTGCGCTGGGCAGCGTTGATGTCGTTCATGGAGTTCTCAACCTCGGTCGGCAGTGCGATTTTGGTGATGAGCGTCGACACGAGGGTGAAGCCGTAGGCGGCCATCTGCTCGGAAACGGTAGCGTTGACATCCTTGGCGATGTCATCCTTCTTGGCAAAGACCTCATCGAGTGTGTAGACAGGAATCGAAGAGCGCAGGGCGTCGGTGATGAAGTCGCGCATCTGGTCGACGGGCTCCTGCAGCATATAGTAGCTCTTGTAGATGCCCGAATCTGCCGGGCCGGCGCCCATGTCATAGCTCACGTGGTACTGAGCGGAGACCTCAAGGCCAATGGTCACGTTGTCCTGGGTCTTAACGTCGATGCCAAAACCATTTTTCATGGTGCGCAGACTCACCGTGGCGGCCTTGCGGTCAATCACGGGCACCTTCACGTGGAAGCCCGCGTTGACGATACGATTGAACTTACCCAAGCGCTCGATGATCACAGCGTGCTGCTGCTCAACGACGTAGCAGGCGTTGGGGAGCAGCAACAACAGGATGATGATGGGAATCAAAAGGCTGGTAAGGGCGGCGATGATACCGGAAAACAGCATGGTCTCTCCTCTGATAGGCACACGTTGGCATTAGGATACCCGTCCAAGGAGATCGTGCATAACAAAAAGCTCCCATTGCTGGGAGCTCTTTCAATCCATGGTGCTGGCGAAAGGACGTCCGCGTATCCGCTTCGCGGATCCGCACCGGCATCGGCCGCCTGCCGGCGTCCTCGCCAGCTCGCTAAAAACGCTCCGCGTTTTCTTTACGCTCGCTCCTTCACAGGTTCAAGTCCCTGCGACGGGCCCATAACAAAAAAGCTCCCATTGCTGGGAGCTCTTTCAATCAATGGTGCGGGCGAAAGGACTTGAACCTTCATGGGGTTGCCCCCATACGGACCTGAACCGTACGCGTCTGCCAATTCCGCCACGCCCGCGTGCAGGAATTAGAATAACGGAGCGCCACCGCGAACGCAAGAACTATTTTTGAAAAAGTTTGCAGGCATTTTCCCAAGCGGCATGCGCGATTGTTTCGGCGTCCTCACCAGTGCGATCGACACGGTCGTTAACCAGCGCGTTTGCCGTAATGGAGATCATTGCTGGCTCGCATTCAAGACCGCGAATGGGCTCCGGCGCCATATACGGGCAATCCGTCTCGAACAAAATGCGGTCGAGCGGGGTCGCCGCAAATGCCTCGCGCACGTCGTCGTTGCGCTTAAAGGTGGCCGCACCACCATAGGCGATATAGCAGCCCAGCTCCACAAAGCGCTCCATCGTGGCGCGGTCCTCGCCAAAGCAGTGCAGCACGCAACCGGCCTGAGGCACACCCACCTCGCGCAGCACGTTGTACGCATCCATATGCGAGGTGCGCTCCCCATCCGAGTCCTCGTGCCGCAGGTGCAGCTCCACCGGCACATTGCGGCGCACGGCAACTTCGAGCTGACGCGCCATGCAATCAATCTGCACACTGTGGGGCGCCGGCGCGATGTCGTCGTCGTAATCCATGTGGTAGTCCAGACCGATCTCGCCGATACCGGCGCACAAAGGATCATCGAGCGCAGCAACAACCTGCGCGTGAATGTCATCGGTATAATCCGGCGCGCCATAGGGGTGAACGCCAGCGAGATACTTGATCTGCGGAATATCCCGCATCGGCAGAATTTCGCGCACGAGCCAGTCGCTATAGTCCGTCACGCTGCGCTTGTCGGCGATGGGGTCGAGCATCGTCACCAACAGGTCGACGCCCGCGGCTTTGGCGCGCACGAGCGTCTCGGGCACTTCTTTCCCCCAAAACGAAAGCAGATGCGCATGCGTGTCAGCAAGCGGTGCCAAGGGCACGGGACAAGCAACCGTCTTCTTTTTCTTGGTAAACGTCACGCGTTCGGCATTAGGCATCATGGATTAGCTCCTGGGCCAGACGGACAAAGTCGGCAACATCAAGCGTCTCGGCGCGCGTGGTGGGTGCGATACCGCAAGCCTCAAAGGCGGCGTCGAGCACGTCCTTGGCAAAGCCGTTGGCGCTCATGGAATTGCGGATGGTCTTGCGGCGCTGAGCAAATGCAGCATCAATCACGCGGGCCACAAACTCGCGATCGAGTCCTTCGGGCGCCACGCCGTCAACACGGTCGATACGCGCGACGGCCGAGTCCACGTGCGGTGCCGGCATAAAGCAACGTGGCGGCACCTCAAAGCGACCCGTAACCTGCGCATACAGGCCGAGCTTTGCCGTGTAGCCGCCATAGGTCTTGTTACCCGGCACCGCGGCAATGCGATCGGCAACCTCCTTTTGAACCATGACCACGGCACGCTTGAGCGCGGGCATCGTCTGGAAGAACTGCAGGATGATCGTCGCCGCCACGTTATAGGGCAGGTTCGCGACAAATACCGTCGGCTCACCGCCTGCAGCCTGCTCAATCTGCCCCGTCGTCACCTTGAGCGCGTCGCCCATGATAAAGCGGAAGTTGGCATAGTCGGCGGCATGGGCATCGAGCACCGGTTCGAGTTCGGGATCGGCCTCGATCGACGTGACGCACGCCGCCTCCTGCAGCAGCGCGAGCGTGAGCGTACCAACGCCCGGGCCAACCTCGAGCACGCGCTCATCGCCCGTGAGCTCGGAAAGCTCGCAAATGCGCTCAATT
>CALEXE010000080.1:0-7122 GCA_937925265.1 uncultured Collinsella sp.
CGTCTACGGTTCAGCTTTTGATAGGGGAAAAAGTAGATATCGCACTTGCCTTTGCCGGGTTACCCGCCGGTGTTATGGATCTTATTAACGGCAAGGCGCTTACGTTCTTGCGTCGTGCCCTCCCCGAAGATCTGGCGCCTATCAACCAGGTGGAGGTAGCGCTCTCTATGGGCGATAGCTTTGTCGCGACTGGCTTGACCATAGAGGACAATCTCCTGTCGAGAGCCGCTAAGGCCACTAAGGGCTATGCCTATCTGGTGCAACTGGTCGGTTATTCCATTTGGCAGCGCGCCAACTTGCATCGTGCCAAAAGTGCCATTGTGAGCGAGCGCGACGTCACCGAAGGCATTGCGCTGGCAGAGGCTCGTTTTCACGATGTTGTTCACGAGCCCGCGATTTCTGGACTGGGGCTCAACGATATCAAATACCTTTTGGCGATGTGCGAGGATAAACAACAGTCCAAATCAGCCGAGATTGCTAAGCGCATGGGTAAAAAGACCAATGAGGTCAGCTCCATTAGGGCAAAATTGCTACAAAGAGAGGTTATTCAGGCACCACAGAGGGGCTACGTGCAGTTTGCCGTGCCGGACCTAGATATCTATTTGCGAGAGAATGCCGAGGAGATTCTCGAACGGTTTTAGGGCGAAGCATAATTAGGTTTTGATTTTACTTGGGGGCATTATGGTAAAAATACGAGATTCCCGTATCGAATTACTTCGCATTATCCTTATGTGGACGGTAATGGCTCATCATTTTGTTGTTCACAACGCTGATTCTGTTTCCGTATTTCCTAGCTCGTTTACTAGGTTTTTCTACAATATCTTTTTCTATCCAATTGGAAGAACTGCGGTCGGCTGCTTTGTTGCCATAACAATCTGGTTTGTTGCGGGGAAAGCTGGATACTCCATTAAACAAGCTGTTAAACAGATAGCTTCAATCGAAGGCACGGTTCTCTTTTATAGTATTGTGCTGGGTTTTTTCTTCATGCTTCGCGGCGATATTCAAGTAAGTCCAACCAATTTGATAGATATTTTTGCACCAACTCTTACTGGTTCTAGTTGGTGGTTTGTAACCGTCTATGCTTGGCTTGTTTTTTTGCTGCCCTTTTTAATTCCGGCTTTGCATGTGTTGGACCAGAAACTACATCTTTATCTATCAATCTTTCTGGTCTTCGCCTTTGGATTCCTGCGTTATGTGCCGCTCTTTTGGATTCCCATCGACGGGCTACTAGTTGATTTTATTATAATTTGCGTTCTTGTTTGCTATATTCGCTGGTATGTAGATTTGTCAACAGTGGATGTACGGCGCCTGGTTACTTGTTGTATTGCTTCCTTTGTGGGAGTTGCAATATCGTTTTATGGTCAATTCCATTTTGATGGTTTGCTGGGCTCGACCTTTGCGAATTTGTATAACGGTTTTTTCGGATCACCGGCGTCTATTTTTTCGTTAGTTATAGCAATTTCGGTCTTTTTGATCGATTTAAAGATGCCGCATTTTTCCTCCCGTTTCGTTAACGCTGTAGCGAAACTTTGTTTCGCTACTTATCTTATTTCTGACTATGGGCCTATCCAAAGTTGGCTTTGGAGCTCGCTGTTTCCCTTTACGCGTGTCGGCGTTAGACTGGGAATATTGCAGGTGCTTCTGGTTCCAACGGCTGTTTTCGCGATTTGCTTAATGCTGGAAGGTCTCAGAAAACTCTTAGCCGGCTTCTTCATGCGACTTGTCGGTCCTTGCGATTTGTTAAATAAAGCTATGTCGTAGAACCGAGACTTTCGACATTTTCTACTGCATACGTGATTTGCCGACGATCCCTCTACACAGGTGATGGAACAATTGGGATTCTGAACCAGCGTTCTCTGGTTGTAGCGGATTGGTCGATAATCATCTAGGAAAGCGTGTCGTGGGCACGTAAAGCCTGTGGTAGGCATGGTAACGCCCACGGCTGTTGCAACTAAGACGACTATCATCGAGGTTGCTGTAATCTGGCCGGTTGAGTCGAAGGCCGACATGGTAACCGTTGCGAATTATTTGAGATCGGTGATGATGGCTAGTCTGGTATGTCTCTGGTGCTGTTGCTGTCTAGGGCGCTATTAATTGCTGTAGAGGCTTTGGTTTAAATTAATGAATCGAACCGGTTTCCACATCAATAGAATGCGCTGGCCGCATATGGCGTATCGATATGGGCATGGTATTGCGATTTTTAATTTGCGGCCACAAAGATGCCTTTTGCGAAGCGTGGGGGCTATCTTGCCCGTGCTGTGCGCCCGGGCAACTTCAGTGCCGTGACGGGCGCCTGCCAGATGGTGCGACGCGACGTATTTGAGCAGGTCGGAGGCTATAACGAGGAATTCGCCGTCGGTTTTAACGACGCTGACTTTTGCCTGCGCGTATGGGAGGCGGGCTTCTGCACCATCTTTACGCCCTATGCCGAGCTGTACCACTACGAGTTCACCTCGCGCGGCAGGGAAGAGGCCAACGAGGATAAACAGCGCCGCTGGAAACGCGAACAGGCGCTGTTCATGCAGCGCTGCCCGGAGTTCTTCTTGGATGGTGATTCCTGGCTCGGACCGAACTTATCCTCCGACAGTGAGCACTTCTCGCTTTAGAGAGGAGTGGTGCCAAGGTTCGGTATAAGGTGCTCAAGAGCTGTGGAGGCGTTGGGCTTTGCTACACTGCTGGTGTTTGATTCGTGGAGATCGCGTCTTGCTTTGCCAAAAGCAACTGGCGAGATTATTCTGACGATGAAGCCCCAGCCGCCTCTGATGCAAGCGAAACATTGGGGCATTTTGCTGTATTTCGCGGCCGTGAGCTTAGGCGAATTACGACGAATTGCCTGCTTCAGGAATTTTTCGTGTCACAGGTGCTTGCGTTGTTTGGGGCGCTGCTTATTGATTTAAAAGCTAAAGTTTAACGCTGCGTCAATGGAAGAACGAAATAAAGCCCGCTGAGTACGCCTGCTATCTTTTATAGGAGCAGTCTCCCATCTGCTTTTATAACAATTCTCTTGTATAACTGGACTTCCGATACGGAAGAGATTGTAAGATAATGCAACATTAGTATCATTATTTGTGATGGGGGATACGATATGAAAAAGGCATTGCGTGCCTCAGCAGCGTTTTCTTTAGCTGCTCTTTTGACGATTTCGCCCTTGATGAGTCCTGTAGCCGCTGCTTATGCTGTGAATAGCGTACGATCAGTAAATATTACATCAGATGCGGCGTCCGCAGACGGTGGCGTAGCTTCACGTGACGAGGGCCCTGCCGACGGAGACATGACTGTCGAGCAGTCGTTGCCGGTGGATGTTGACGAGGCGGCTGATGAGGATTTCGGTGTAGATGCTTCTTTGGTTGAACCGCAAGCCGAATCGACTGATTCTTCCTTCCAATATATATATATTGCCTACCCGAACCTTATCAGTGGGGCTGACCAAGTCGTCGCGTTTGCAACTCCTAATGACAGCGATACCATCGCCTCCGCAACGCTAAACTATGTGAGCGCCAACGGAGTTCAGGGAGCTGTTAATGCTTCCGCGCAGGCTGTAAATTCTGCCGCATTTACATTTGGCTCGAAGCTAGATCTCAATACATACTTTCTTACTTCAATAACCTATGTTCTGCAGGGCGACGATGCTGAACATGAGATTGATCTCTCTGACAGGGATTATTCTTTTGCGGTTGTTGAGAGCTCTGCTAATTCCGAGGGCACTTCCGTTTACTATGCAGACGGCGAAGGCAATGCTGTTGAGGCTCAATCCATCAAACAGGCGTTGGAGTGTGCCGATTCACCGGACGGCATTTCTACTTATGCTGCGCGCTCGGCTCGAAAAAACGTACGGGTAATTGCCCTTGATGCTGGCCATGGCGGCACTGATCCCGGTGCGCAAGGAAATGGAAAGAGCGAAGCGGATCTAACTTGGAAGATTGTTGCTGCTTGCAAGAATAAGCTTGAGGCGTATGGTTTTAAAGTCGTTCTTGCGCGCGAGCAAAGCGGTGGCTACTCCGGAAATGATTACCTTTATCGTGTCCAACGATGCGTGAGTCAAGGTGCGCAGGCCTTTGTTAGCTTCCATATTAATTCCGGTTCGCCTGTTGCCCATGGCGCTGAGGTATATGCCCCCACTGCCAATGAATATGATTACACGCAAGTTTCCGTCGAGCTCGCGAATAAAGTTATGAACAACCTCGCTTCTATGGGGCTCAGCTATCGCGGTGTATTCCAGATGGAAGTTGGAGATGAGTTCGCGGTCATCCGTTGTGCCCGCGAACAAGGTATTCCCGGCATCCTAATCGAGCATGGCTTTATTTCTAATGCGGGGGACGTGTTAAATTATTTTAGCGATGAGGGCTGTAGGCGTCTTGGCGAAGCCGATGCCGATGCGATCATTGCGCAATTTCCTAAGTCAACTTGGCTCGACTATTCTTCCGTATTCGATGCTAATTACTATTTGTCGCATTATCCCGACGTTGCCAAAGCTACGGCTGGAAATAGCGATTTAGCTCTAGACCATTTTATTAACTATGGCATGAGCGAAGGTAGGCGCGGCTCTGCCACTTTTGATGTACAGAGTTATTTTAATGAGTATCCAGATTTAAGAGCTTCCTTTGGCTTTGATTTAGTTAAGTACTATGAGCATTACGTTACGGCAGGAAAAGCAGAAGGAAGGCATGGGACCGGATGCTCAAAGATCGAGGGATACGCTACGACTATCAATGGTGTTGATTATTCATCCGTCTATGATCCCTCATTTTATCTATCGAATAACGAAGATATTCGCAACGCTTTTTCTAAACGAAGCCCCGCTGGCGTTGTAATGATTGACGATGCTGCCGTGCTGCGCCATTTCGTCAGCTGCGGCATGGCTGAGGGCCGGCGCGGGAGCGAGTCCTTCGACGTTTACGGCTATCGAAATCGTTATACGGACCTGAGGAAGGCTTTCGGGCTGAACCTGAAGAGCTATTACATTCACTATTTAAATTGCGGCATTAAGGAGGGGCGTAATGGCGCAAGTATGACTGGATATGAAGGCCTTATTATGTCGCCCGCCTATTCAACCTATCTAGATGCTGCCAATCAGTTCACAAAGACTGTGGGTACTAAAGGATTCCCTTCAGCCGTGTATACGGATAGGGGAGCGTCGAACATTAGAGATTTCTGCAGAATTCTATATGAAGAGGCTCAGTCGGAAGGCGTCTCACCTGAGGTTTTATATGGACAGGTGATGAAAGAAACTGGGTATCTAAAGTTTGGCAATTTGGTTCAGCCTGATCAGTGTAATTTTGGAGGCCTTGGTGCCACGGGGGCTGGTAACCCAGGCTATAGCTTCGGATCTGTTCGTGAGGGACTGCGGGCGCAGGTCCAACATCTAAAGGCGTATGGTTCTACGAAGCCCTTGGTCAATCCGTGTATTGACGCTCGCTTTAAATATGTCAGTCGTGGTTGCGCTCCGAGAACCATTGATTTAAATGGTAAATGGGCTGTTCCTGGCGTTGGATATGGTGAAAGCATTGATGCAATCGCTAAAGAGGTAATTGGTTAGGCTATTTAATAAGATCTAAAACCGATTGGGTTAATTTGACTGATAATTTAAAGAAAAACATTACATGGAATACCGTTGGCTCTATTGCATACCTTGCTTGCCAGTGGTTAACGACAGTTGCTGTAGTTCGACTATCGTCGGATTTTACCTATGCTGGTGATTTATCTTTGGCAATGACAATCAGCAATCTATTTGTTCCGATCGGTTTATATAAGATTCGATCCTTTCAAGTATCCGATCTTTCATGTGAGTATTCTTCAGGGGAATACATTGGTTTTCGTTTAAGCACAATAGTGTTGGGATTTGTTTTCGTATTACCTTATGCATTCTTTACCTGTCAGCAGTCTTCCCTTCTCCCCGTGTACCTCTATTGCATATATAAGTCAATTGAAGTTATGGTTGATGTGTTCCATGGCATTGATCAAAAAGCGGGAAATATGTTTTATTGTGGCATGTCGATGCTACTGAGAGGTATTTTGTCTCTTCTGGTGTTTTGCGCCGGAATGTATATCTCACATTCTCTTGTATTGAGTATTGTTCTGATGATCGCGGTGTCTCTCCCCGTGATGATTGTTGATGCACGTTGGGCTTCTAATTTCGACACGATCGTTCCTTCTTTCAGGTTCAAGGCGATGTCTGAACTGTTTTATAAGTGTCTTCCCGCTACGGTTGGGGTTTTTTGTTGTGCTGCGGTTACATCCGTTTCGCGTCAAGAACTTGCTACCGTACTGGGTGCCTCAATGTTGGGCGTTTATTCCTCGGTGTGTTCTCCTGCGGCAATCGTTCAGGCGGGTGCTGCTAATGCCTATGCCCCTTTGCTCGGCGTTTTTGCGAGCGCTAGTGAGTCGGGGGATAATAAAACATTTAATGCTATGTTGATGAAGGTCGTTCTTGGTGCTCTAGTTTTGTCCATTGTTATTCTGTTCGCTTGTTTTATCTGCGGCGACTACTTGTTGGGACTAATTTTTGGTGACCAAATTCATCAGTACTCTTTTTTGCTATACGGTGCGGTTATTAGCTCGCTGCTTACGGCGTTTATCGGCTTCTTTTCCGACCTGACGATTGTTAAGAGAAAGATGGCTGGTAATCTTGTTGGTAATTTAGTTGCTTTAATCGTTGCCGTCCCCCTTTCTAGCTTATTGATTCGGCTATTTGGACCTAACGGAACGAGTGCCGCAATTTCGCTTGCTTATCTTGTCGGATGTGTCGCGATGCTTCCTTGCATTATTCGGAAATAGTGCATCAGAGATTCGTTAAATACTTAGATACAAAAGTGTTTGGCTGAGACTATATATCCACCCGTAATGACTTCTTCAACGTTAATTGGGGGAGTTATCAGTTTTAGCGCAGGTATAAAAGCTTTTTAATTCTAATTTATGTGCAGCAGTCGTCTTTTCGTTTAGGATAAGAAACGTATTAGTAGGTTAAGCATCGACTAAGGTTTTTAAGATTCATTCACCTTTAGTTTATTTAATTGGAGCTTGAAATGTGCGATAGCGTATTCAAGGACAAGACCCTCATGATCACGGGAGGCACCGGCTCGTTCGGCAACACCGTGCTCAAGCACTTCATGAATACCGACCTGG
>CALEXE010000081.1:0-11297 GCA_937925265.1 uncultured Collinsella sp.
GGTAAGACGACCTTGACGGAGAGCCTGTTATATACCAGCGGAGCAATCGAGGCGCTCGAGCCGTGGGAACAGCGCGAGATCATGCGCTTGGTCGGTAAGTTCTCCCATGTTCTTAACGAAGAGTGCGAGGCATTTAAACGGCAAGTGGCCGCCGAGAACGAGGCTGACGACAAGGGCGAAGGGGAGACATGCGACTCTTAATGAGATTTATGAGGCCGTATCGCGGGCTGATTGCGGTGACGCTGTTTGTACTGCTGATAGATAACGTCGGCACGCTGCTGGTGCCTACAATGTTGGCGAATATGGTCAATACTGGTATCACGACGGGTGATATCGACTACATCTTGCGCAACGGCGTGTATATGCTCATCGCGACCGGCATGGCCAGTGGCGGCGCGGTGCTGGGCTGCTATCTTTCGGCCCGTCTGGCGGCCAATGTGGCCTGCGACATTCGCAACGCCGTCTACGATAAGTCGCTCGAGCTGTCCGCCAGCGACTTTGAGTGCTTTGGTACGGGTTCGATGATCACGCGCTCTCTCAACGACATCAACGTGATCCAGCAAGCGATCCTGCAGACGATTCAGCTGGTGTTACCGGTACCGTTCTTGGCCGTGGCGGGCATCATCTTTGCCTGGTTTATCGATCCTGCCATGGGCACGCTGCTGGGCGTGGTCGTTGCGATCGTGCTGGTGGCGGCGGTCTTTACCGTTGCCAACGCCGCGCCGATCTTTATGCGCCTGCAGAGCTTTATCGACCGCATGAACGTGGTGCTGCGCGAGAACATCGTGGGCGTGCGCGTCATCCGCGCATTTAACAAGGAGCGCCACGAGGAGCAGCGCCTGGACGAGGTGTTTAGCGATTACGCAGCCAATGCCATCAAGGTCAACCACCTGTTTGTGGGTCTCGACAGCTCCAGCTTCTTTTTGATGAATATCGCCGAGGTGGCGGTGTTGTGGGTGGGCGGCAACCGCGTGGGCGTCCATGCCATGCAAATCGGCAGCATCTCGGCCGTGCTGGAGTACGCGATCCTGATCCTGTTCTTTGTGATGATGGCGCAGATGGTGGTGCTGACGCTTCCGCGCGCCGCGGCGTGCCTCAGCCGTGCACAGCAGGTGCTCGAAATCGAGCCGAGCATCGTGGACGGTAAGGCTACGCTGGGCGACGGGACACCTGAGTCCGCAGATGGAGTCGACGCGGTGGCCGTGTTCGACCACATGTCGTTCCGTTTTGACGATGCCGACGAGGACACCCTGTGCGACCTGAGTTTTGCCTGCCGCCGCGGACAGACGACCGCGATCGTGGGCTCGACGGGCTCGGGCAAGTCAACGGTGGCCAAGCTCTTGCTTCGCTTCCACGATGCCACGAAGGGCGCCATTCGCCTGAACGGCGTCGATCTGCGCGACCTTTCGCAAGACGATATCCGCGGGCGTATCGCCTATGTGCCGCAGAAGGCATGGCTGTTCTCGGGTACGGTGGCGAGCAACCTGCGCTTTGGTAACGAGGGCGCGACCGAGGCTGACATGCTCCATGCGCTGGAGGTTGCCCAGAGCACCTTTGTGCTCGACCAGCCCCAGGGGCTCGTTACGCCGGTGGCCCAGGGCGGCACGAACTTCTCGGGTGGTCAGCGCCAGCGCCTAGCGATTGCCCGCGCACTCATGAAGCATGCCGACCTGTATATCTTCGACGACAGTTTTTCGGCTCTGGACTTTAAGACCGATGCGGCACTGCGCCATGCGCTGCAGGACGAGACGTGCGATGCTGCGGTGCTCATCATCGCCCAGCGCATCTCGACTATTTTGCATGCCGATCAGATTGTGGTGCTCAAGGACGGTGAGGTCGTGGGTCTAGGCACGCACGACGAGCTCATGGAAACCTGCGAGGTGTACCGCGCTATCGCGGAATCGCAGATGAAGGGAGGTGAGTAGTATGACCGAGGAGTTCAAGAAGCAGAGCATCGCCGATGACGCCGCGGCTGCAGAGACAGTCGAGGAGACGGGCGCCACGCCCGACCTGGACGATAACGCCAAGGCAGCGGCGGAGCGCGAAGCTCGCCGCCAGGCGCTCTACGAGGAAAACGAGCGCGCCGAGGACGAGCGCGCCCGCGCCGAGGCAGAGCGCATGCGCGACGTTGACGACGAGGACGAGGACGAGACGCCCCGCGACACCTGGGCGACGGTGCGCCGCCTGTGGAGCGAGGCCGCCGGCGACCATTGGCGTTTCTATATCGTGTTCGCGAGCATCGTGTTCTATGCCATCTTTAACACCGCGGCGCCGGCCTACAGCGCCCGCGTGATCGATGAACTGTGGGGGCACATGAAGGTGGCGTTTGCCAACAACACTACCTTCAGCATTACCTGGGAGAACTGCGGCAGGACCATCTTCATCTACTTTATGATCTGGACCGCCGCCGCCTCGTTCTACGCACTCCAGAGCTTTTTGATGTCGAGCGTTGCCGAGCGTCTCAACCTGCGTCTACGCAACCGCATCGCACAAAAGCTCAACCGTCTGCCGCTTGCCTACTTTGACGCGCATCGTCCCGGCGAGGTCGTCAGCCGCGCGACCAACGACCTGGACAAGATGTCCGAAAGCATGCAGCGCGGCTTGCTGCAGCTTCTGGTGTCGATCGGTACCGTGGTGGGCGCCGTGAGCGTGATGTTCGTGTTTAGCGTGCCGCTCACGCTGGTCTTTTTGTTCTTTACGGCGTTGTCGCTGCTGGTGACCAAAGTGGTCTCGCGTCGCACACATGACGTGACCGGCGAGCGCCAGGAGTGGGTGTCCAAGATTACGAGTGCGGTCGAGGAAGGCTATTCGGGCCGTCTGGTGATTCGTGCGTTTAACTGCGAGCGTCAGAGTTCTGCCGAGGTGCACCAGGCCTCGAGTGAGCTAGCGCGCGTGAGTACCAAGGCCGACTTTATGATCAATGCCGTCGGCCCTGCGGTGCGCTTTATCGGTCGCCTGGCGCAGATCGTGATTGCGCTGGTGGGCTGCAGCATGCTGGTTGCCGGGCATATGACCGTCGGCGTGTTCCAGGCGTTCCTCCAGTTTATCTACGAGGCGTCCGAACCCATGACGGAGTTGTCGTTTACCTTTAACTCGCTGCAGAGCGCGCTGGCGAGCGCAGAGCGCGTGTTCGACCTGCTCGATGAGCCCGAGATGGAGGCCGATCCGCAGTCGGGCGAGGCTGCCAAGCTGCCGGGCAAGGTGGAGGGCCGCGTCGCTTTTGAGCACGTGCGCTTTGGCTATGCGCCCGACAAGCCGCTCATGCGCGACGTGTCGTTTGCCGCCGAGCCGGGTCAGAAGATCGCCGTGGTGGGAACCACGGGTGCGGGTAAGACCACGCTCATCAATCTGCTCATGCGCTTCTACGAGATCGACGGCGGCCGCATTACCCTCGACGGCGTGGATACGAGTCGTATGGCTCGCGGCGAGCTGCGCCAGCAGTTTGGCATGGTGTTGCAGGACGCCTGGCTGTTCGATGGCACCATTGCCGAGAACATCGCCTATGGCTGTCCCGAGGCGACGCGCGAGGAGATTGTCGCGGCCGCACGTGCCGCTCAGGTCGACTTCTTTGTGCGCACTATGCCGCAGGGCTACGACACGCGGGTGGCTAACGATGCCGAGAGCATCAGCCAGGGCCAACGTCAGCTGCTGACCATCGCGCGCGTGCTGCTCAACAACCCGGCGATCCTCATCCTGGACGAGGCGACGTCGAGCGTGGACACGCGCACCGAGCTTGTCATCGGCCGCGCCATGGACGCGCTCATGCGCGGGCGCACGAGCTTTGTGATCGCGCACCGTCTGTCGACGATTGTTGATGCCGACCTCATCCTGGTCATGGATCACGGCAATATCATCGAGCAGGGTACGCACAAGGAGCTGCTGGCTGCCGAGGGCGCTTACGCCGACCTCTACCTAAGCCAGTTCGCATAAGGTGACAAAGGGGCAGTCCCGCATGTCGCATCGAAAAGAAGGCGCGCCGGGGGCTGATTCCCTGGCGCGCCTTTTGTGCTGGCGTTCATGCTGTGGCGGCTGCCCACGGCCCTAGCGCTCGTCCACGAGCTTGGCGACGAGGGCTTTGAGCTCGGCCACCTCTCGCTCGAGTTCCTTGACGCGACGGGCGTTTTCGTTGATGCCCTGGCGGTTGAGGGCGCTCTGCTCGGCGGCATCGTCGGGCATGTACTCGCGATGCTGCTTGGCGTCGAAGCTCTCCTCGAACACGCGGCAGCCGTTGCGCTTGATGATGCGCCCGGGCACGCCCACGACGGTGCAGTTGTCGGGCACGTCCTTGACGACGACCGAGTTGCCGCCGATCTTGACGTTGTCGCCAATGTGGATGTTGCCAAGCACCTTGGCGCCCGTGCCCACCGTGACATTGTTGCCCAGGGTGGGATGGCGTTTGCCGGTCTCGTTGCCGGTACCGCCGAGCGTGACGCCTTGGTAGAGCACGCAGTTGTCGCCCACAATGGTGGTCTCGCCGATGACAACGCCCATGGCGTGGTCGATAAAGAAATGTTTGCCGATCTGCGCGGCGGGATGAATCTCGACGCCGGTGATGTGGCGGGTGATTTGCGAGAGCACCCGGGCGAGCGAGCGATGGCCGTGCTCCCACAGCCAGTGCTCGGGCACGTGGTTCCACTTGGCGTGCAGGCCGGGGTACGAAAGAAAAATGACCAGACCGTTTTGCGCGGCGGGGTCCTGCGCTTGGACGGTCTTGATGTCCTCGCGAATGGTATTGATAAAGCTCACTGGCCGCCCTCCCTCAGCGCCGTGACAATGCGATTCAATAAAGTATAGCGATTCGCTAGGGATTAAGAAGGGCGATCTTGCTTTGCTTTGGGCGACAAGTGTCAGTTATGCAAACTTGCTGGTAATGAAGTAAGACTTTTGAGGGGTTTGGCCCGTGCTCGCGCCGCAACCGTATACTGGTCAACTTGGACGTGTCCGCGCCCACAACTGAGAGGTTTTACTTCATGGGTTTCATCAATTTTATCGCCGAGCTGCTTAAGGATCCGCGCACTGCGATCGCCAGCTGGATTGCTGCCGGCCCGCTCATGGCCTACGGCTGCGTGTTCCTGATCATCTTTATCGAGACGGGCGTGGTGTTCTTCCCGTTCCTTCCCGGCGACTCATTGCTGTTTGCCTCGGGCTTCTTTGCCCATAACGGCGGCTTTAACATCGTGGCGCTTCTGGCCACCGCATGGGCCGCAGCCATCCTGGGCGATCAGTGCAACTTTATGATCGGCCACTTCTTTGGCCGCAAGATCATCGCCTCGGGCAAGGTAAAGGCCATGACGCCCGAGCGCATCAAAAAGTCCGAGGATTTCCTGGATAAGTGGGGCCATCTGGCCATCTTCCTCGGTCGCTTCTTCCCGTTCATCCGCACCTTTGTGCCTTTTATCGCCGGCATGGGCGGTATGCACTGGCGCAACTTTGTCATCTTTAACGTGCTGGGTGGCATTACCTGGTCGACGGTCTTTACGCTGCTTGGTTACTTCTTTGGTGGCATTCCGTTTGTGCAGGAGCACTTTGAGCTGCTGATCGTGGGCATTGTCGCCGTGTCGATCATCCCGACCGTGGTCGGTCTGGTTAAGGCTAAGCTCGGTAACAAGAACGCGTAGCTCGAGCCAGCGCGCAAACCGTGCCGTTGAGGCCCGTCACCGCTTACGGTGGCGGGCCTTTTTGCTTCGGTCAAATGAAAATACTTTACTTAGTTAAAGAAAAGCGTTTTATCAGAAGCGTACGGGGAGTACAATCTCGTGCATGCGAATCGACGTGCCATCGGCTTCGATGCCGTTCGCGTGTCCCGTCCGGCTCTACGCTCCGGACGTGTGACGTTGCGACGCGGTCGGCCTCGGTCCTCACGTGCGGGTTCGCGAGTTTGCAACTGTGTATGTAAGGAGCGACATATGACTGTCGAGAAGAAGGATATCGATTGGGGTAGCCTCGGCTTTGGCTACATGAAGACCGATTACAGCTACGAGGCTCATTGGAAGGATGGCGAGTGGGACGAGGGTGGCCTGACCACCGACCACACCCTGCATGTCTCCGAGTGCGGTGGCATCTTCCATTACTGCCAGGAGGTCTTTGAGGGCCTGAAGGCCTACACCGCCGAGGACGGCAGCATCGTCTGCTTCCGTCCCGACATGAACGCTGAGCGTATGTATAACTCTGCCCAGCGCCTCGAGATGCCCCCGTTCCCCAAGGACAAGTTCGTTGAGGCCGTCAAGCAGGTCGTTTCTGCCAACGCCGCCTGGGTTCCGCCTTTCGGCTCCGGTGCAACCCTGTACGTGCGTCCGTTTATGATCGGCTCCGGTGACGTGATCGGCGTGGCTCCCGCTCCTGAGTACACGTTCCGCATCCTCGTGACCCCGGTCGGTCCGTACTTTAAGGGTGGTCTCAAGCCCGTCAAGCTGCGCGTTTCCGAGTACGACCGCGCCGCACCGCACGGCACCGGCAACATCAAGGCCGGCCTCAACTACGCCATGTCCCTCAAGCCCACGATGGAGGCCCATCGCGAGGGCTATGCCGAGAACCTGTATCTCGACTCTGAGTCCCGCACCTATGTCGAGGAGACCGGCGGCGCGAACGTTCTGTTCGTGAAGGAGGACGGCACGCTCGTCGTTCCGCAGTCGCACACCGACTCCATCTTGCCCTCCATCACCCGTCGTTCGCTTGTTCAGGTTGCCGAGGACCTGGGCATGACCGTTGACCAGCGTCCCGTCGAGTGGGCTGAGGTCAAGTCCGGCACCTTTGTTGAGTGCGGCCTGTGCGGCACCGCTGCCGTCATTTCCCCGGTGGGCGAGATCGACAACAAGGTCTATGGTGCCGATGAGACCGTGACCTTCCCGGCTGGCTACACCGAGATTGGCCCCGTGATGAAGAAGCTCCGCGAGACCCTGACCGGCATCCAATCTGGTGCTGTCGAGGATAAGCACGACTGGGTTTACACCGTCGCGTAAGCTGCCATAGCTGTTCGGCCCGAGGGCAACCTTCCTTTCCGGCGCGTCCTCGGACATGCAAGAACCTCCGCAGCGCACTTCGTGCGGCGGAGGTTCTTTCGTCCTGCGGAGTGCGCCGGAAAGGAAGGTTGCCCTCGGGCCTGCGTTACCTCGGCGCTGCCGTTACGGGCAATATAGATCTGAATGAAAGATGGCGCGCGGCCTTTTAGGCCGCGCTTTTGTTTTGGTTCGCGCCATGTGGGGGTGATGGCGACGTGCATTTTTGCGAGTATTCTGCAATCGAAGGCCCCTGCATACCGACCTCGGGCAAAAAATCGGGATTTCTCGATGTTTTCTACGAATGATGGGCGGGGTTATGGGCTGACAGCGTTTGATTTGCAGGGATATTCGCGGTCTTTGGCATTTATCGTAGCGCCCGAAGCTCTTGGTTATGTTGAATACTCCTGAAAATGCACGGCGCTTAGAGGGGGACCTTCGCGAAAAAGGAAACCGCCCCGTCGAAGTATGCATTCGACGGAGCGGTTTATACATTTGGCCGATTAAGGATGCGCTGTCAAACTACTAGAACTTGACGGTTGGGGCCTGGCGGGCTGCTTCGGCGGCCTCGAAGCCCTGGCGCTCCTTAAACTGGAAGATGCCGGCAAAGATGACAGCCGGGAACGTCTGAATGGCGTTGTTGTAGCTGAGCACGCAATCGTTGTAGCTCTGGCGTGCATAGCTAATCTTGTTCTCGGTATCCTCGAGCGATGCCTGCAGCTGCGTAAAGTTGGTGTTTGCCTTAAGATCGGGGTAGGCCTCGGCTACGGCGAAGAGCTGGCGCAGCGCACCGGTCAGCACGTTGTCGGCTTCCATCTTGGCCTCGGGCGTGGTGGCCTTGACGGCGGTGTTACGCGCGCTGATCACGGCGGAGAGCGTCTCTTGCTCGTGCTTGGCGTAGCCCTTGACGGTCTCGACCAGGTTGGGGATCAGGTCGTTGCGACGCTGCAGCTGCGTATCGATGTTCTGCCAGGCGTTATCGATGCGGTTACGCTTGGTGACCATGTTGTTGTAGATGCCGGCGATGGCGCAGACAATCACAATGACAACAACGATGCCGATGATGACGGTAATCATGATGTCTCCGTTTCGAAAGGCCGCGGCGGCATGCGCCAGCTGCCGTTGGTATAACGCTACTAGTATACCCGCAACGTTTTGCCGTGCCGAACTTTCCGGTAAGCGTTATGTTTTCGGTGGGGTTGGCACCGGGGCAAAGCGTGCGAGGTACAGGTGTAAGATATGCGACAGATTGTCGAGTGTTGTCTTTGCCCTGAGGATGGCGATACCAGTGGACCTTCGCATTAAGAAAACCAACCGCGCCCTGTTCGATGCCTTCACCGAACTTCTCGAGGAGCATCGTTTTGAGGACCTGACGGTTGCCATGCTGTGCGACCGCGCCATGATTCGCCGCACGACGTTCTATAAGCACTTTCGCGACAAGAACGATTACTTTGCCTTTTATATCGATGAGCTCATGTCGGGCTTGCCGCAAAAACAGCCCGATGAGGCCGGCGCAGTGTCTGCCGAGGACGTGCGCGCGCTTCGGCACGCGATTTTGGACGATGCCATGGATTTGATTCTGGCGCACGAGCAGCTCATGGATAACATTTTGGCAAGCAGCATGTCGGGCATGTTGACCAACGTTATTTGCGACCGTATTGCCCGCTCCATCCGCGAGCGTGTGATGAACGTGCTTGCCGAGGATGCCCTGGCCCCCGTGTCACTCGAGACGACGTCTGAGTTTGTCGCCGGCGGTATTATTCGACTTTTCACGATATGGTGGGAATCGGGCCACGATCTTGAGCGTCGACCCGAGATGGCCGACGTGGTCGATGCGCTGTTTGAGCGGACCATGACGCCGGTGCATCACTAAAAGTGGCGGAGAGAGGGGGATTCGAACCCCCGGAACGCTCTCGCGCTCAACGGTTTTCAAGACCGCCGCATTCAACCGCTCTGCCATCTCTCCGTGAGTCGTAATGATAGCATCGTTTTGAATTTGCAACAGGGAAGGCGAACGATGACGATCACCGAAATCGACGAGAAGTTCATGCGCGAGGCGCTGGCGGAGGCTCGCGCCGCCGCGGCGGTGGGCGAGGTACCGATTGGTGCCGTGGTGGTGCGCGCGGGCGAGATTGTCGCGCGGGCGCATAATCGGCGCGAGCTCGATCAGGATCCTTCGGCTCATGCCGAGTTTGCGGCCGTGTGCGCCGCCGCCCAGGCGCTTGGCCGCTGGCGCCTTGCCGATTGCACGGTCTACGTGACGCTCGAGCCTTGCTGCATGTGCGCGGGGCTTATGGTTAACGCGCGCGTGGGGCGCTGCGTGTATGGCGCGAGCGACGCCAAAGCGGGTGCGTTGGGATCCCTATACGATTTGAATGCCGATTCGCGCCTGAATCATCGGTTTAACGTACATGCCGGCGTGCTGGCGGATGAGTGTCGTGAGGTGTTGAGTAGCTATTTTGGCGGTCTGCGCGGAGCGGGCGGCGCTGATTGCGGTTGTGGGGCCGAGCTTGAAGCACACGCCGCTCACGCCGCAGCGCTTGCAGGTGCCGGTGAGGATGCTGGCACGGCGGTTGACTTTGGTCCTGCGTGCCGCCGGCCCCGCCGTGTGCTGCTGGCGATCGACTCCTTTAAGGGCAGTGTGTCGAGTGCGCAGGCAGAGGAGGCCGTTGCCGAAGGCGTGCGCCGCGTTTGGCCCGATGCCGAGGTGTGCACATTGCTGCTGGCAGATGGTGGCGAGGGAACGCTCGATGCCGTTGCCGCGTGCGGCGGTGAGATTGTGACCTGCGAGGTTACAGGCCCCTTTGGCGAGCGTGTGCCTGCCCGGATGTTAGTGGACGGCGAGTGCGAGTCCGCGGTCATCGAGATGGCCGAGGCGGCCGGCATTGGGTATTCGCCTTGCACGGAGTCGGCGGCGCTGGCTGCTACAACCTATGGCGTGGGTGAGCTCATGCTTCGCGCGGTTCGCATGGGCGCAAAGACTATCTATATTGGTTTGGGCGGCAGCGCCACCAACGATGGCGGCGCCGGTATGCTGCAGGCGCTGGGCGCGCGTGTGGTCGATAATCAGGGCTGCGATGTCGCCCCCGGTCTTGCCGGCCTTGAGCAGGTGGCGAGCGTTGATTTGGCGCCAGCGCTGCAGGCTTTGGATGACGCTCGTATCGTTGTGCTTTCGGATGTCGAGAATCCGCTCGTAGGGCGTCGCGGCGCGCTTGTGGTGTTTGGCGGGCAGAAAGGCTTGCCGACGGGTGACGCCGAGGCGCTGAGCAGGTGCGACAGCTGGATGGTCGGCTACGGTCGTCTGCTCGATACGGCAATTGTCGAGGTTCGGGCCCAGGGGCTGCTGCGCGTGCCCGAGGGTGCACGGACGTTCGGCTCGGTGCTCGGCGTGCCCGGCGCAGGTGCCGCCGGCGGCCTGGGTGCCGCGCTGTTGGCACTTGGTGCCGAGTTGCGTTCGGGCGTTGAGACCGTGCTCGACCTTGTGGGATTTGACGAGCGCGTGCGCGATGTCGACCTGGTCATAACGGGCGAGGGCAATATGGACGAGCAATCCGCCGCCGGTAAGGCGCCGGTGGGTGTGGCCCGCCGTGCCAAGCGATATGGCAAGCCGGTGGCCGCTGTTGTGGGCGGTCGTGCCGACAACCTGGATGCGGTATGTGAGCAGGGTATTGACTTGGTTTTGCCGATTTGCCGCAAGCCCATGGACCTGGAACAGGCACTCGATCCGCAAGAAGCCACAGCCAACCTTATCTGCGCCGGCGAGTCAGCCGCACAAGCCTATGACCTCGCTCGCCTCTAAGGCCTATCTCCCTATAAGTTGCGGTGGAATACGGAGTGTTTTTGCCTTTAAGGGGCCAATTCAGTCCGTATTCCACCGCAACTTTGAGAATGGCCATTCGAGGTTGGCTGCCTTGGGTCTTGGGTCGGACCGTTTGCCACGAAATGCGACCATCTACTACGTTAAGCCGGCCACCCTCGACCATCCCGGAATTTGCAAAAACAAAACCGCAGGTAGAAGGCTTGCCGATTTTCGAAAAAGTCGGCTATGGTCGACCCCTGCGACCTAAACGTAGTAGATGGGCCCTTTTCGTGGCACAGCACCAGATCAGTCTATTTAGGACGGGGCTTTCTTGACTACTTTCGCCACTCTGATGCCCCCAGTCAAAAAGTAGTCAAAAAAGCCCCGTCCCAAATTAGCTGTCTTGCCCCATCGGGCGGGAGCAGGTAAGATATACCGAGCGCCTAGCGCGTTCGATGGGTTCGGATGACGACATGTTCCGAATCTGGTCAGGTCCGGAAGGA
>CALEXE010000082.1:0-2273 GCA_937925265.1 uncultured Collinsella sp.
TTCCAGCTGGGCGCTAGCCAGTTTGCCATCGCAAACCATCCGGCGCCGGCCATCGTAGCCCCCGCTCGTCCTGAGCTTACGGTTGAGGAGACCGAGCAGGAGATCCGCATCCACTCCCTCAACGGCGAGCTGACCTTCAGCAAAGTCAACGGTACCGTGAGCGAGTGGAAGGCATCCGGCCGCGACGTAATGGCCTCTGGTCCCCAGGTTGGTTTTTGGCATCCGCTCGTCGATAACCACGCCCAGGAGTATGACTCCCTGTGGAAGGACAACTTCATCGATGTGATGCAGACGTCTACCCGCAAGGTTTCTTGGAAGCAGGACGGCAATGCGGTCGTCGTTACCGTGAGCCAACGTATCGCTCCTCCCGTCCGCGCGTTCGGCATGCGCGTCGAGCTCGTCTACACCGTGCTTCCGAGCGGTCGCGTCGACCTCAAGGTTTCCGGCGAGCCCTACGGCGATTACTCGGATATCATCCCGCGCATCGGCATCTCCTTCGAGGTCCCCGGTTGCGATCGTGCCGTCGAGTGGTATGGCCACGGCCCGGGCGAGAACTATCCGGACTCGCTGCGCGCCAACCCGGTCGGTCATTACCGCACTACGGTCGACGACATGTTCACGCCCTACGTTATGCCTCAGGATTGCGCTAACCGCGAGGGCACCCGTTGGGTCGCCCTGCGCTCTAGCCACGGTGACGGTCTGGTCGTGACGCGTCCGAGCGACGCCGCTTCCAACCCGTTCTCGTTCTCGGCATGGCCCTATAGCTGCGAGGCCATCGATAACGCCAAGCACGTCTACGACCTTGTCAAGGGCGACACGGTTACGGTCAATATCAACGACCAGCTGCTCGGCCTTGGTTCGAACTCTTGGGGTTCCGAGGTGCTCGATTCCTACCGCACCCGTTTTGAGAGCTTCAGCTTTGAGGTGTCCCTGCGACCGCTGACGTCTGCCGATCTGGCTCAGGCGCTGGCACCCATTAAGGAGGCATAAGTCATGCATGTCTTTAACTCGCGCGCCGATTTCGACGCTCAGATGAAGTCTGTCAAGAAGTGGATGCGCACCGGCCAGGCGCTCGATGGTGTTGCCGACCTGCAGCACGACGTGGCGTACTCCATCGGCGACTCGTTGGTGTACTGGTGGGTGAACGCCCACGAGGCAGCTACCGCCGATCTGGTCGGTCACCGTCGCTACCATGCCGTGCTCGCCCCGCTCGATGGCGACCTGACCGTCGAGGTGGCTTCCAAGACGGATCTTACCTGCACGCGCGCCTACAGCGATATCGACGATCGCGAGCGCTTTGAGGGTACGGGGGAGACCGTGACGATTCCCGCCGGCGGCGTTGCCGTCGTCGAGATCGACGAGGCCTACCGTGTCGTGGCCGATTCCGCGGATCCCCGCGTCGTGGTACTGCACGTGACGGTTGAAGGTTATTCCTTCCCCAACAAGTAGTATTCGTCCGTTTGGACGTTTGCTTCGCGCCGTTAAGGGGGATGGCTTTGTTGACTCCCTTTTCCCCATTCCCCTTAGCAGGTGCGCCGTCCACGATTGCGCTTGCAGTCCGGACGGTTTTAGATGAGATATAACAGATGATTGGGAGGGCTTATGAGCTCTGAAAAACGAGGAACGATCGGTTCGTTCGCTCTGCTGGGCATGACGGTCGCCGCCGTGTTCGGTATCAAGAACATCATCAACAACAACGCGGCCATCGGCTTGGCAGCTGCGCCGTCGTTCTTCTTCGCCCCGCTTTTGTACTTTTTCCCCTATACCCTGGTTACCGCTGAGTTCGTCGGCCTCAACAGGGACTCCGAGTCTGGCGTGTACGCATGGGTTAAGACCTCGATGGGTGGTCGCTGGGCGTTCCTGACGGCATTTAGCTACTGGTTCGTTAACCTGTTCTACTTTGCGTCCGTCCTGCCCAACGTCATCATCTACGCGAGCTACGTGTTCTTTGGTGCCAATGCTGAGCTCTCGCAGCTGTGGATCACCATTATCGAGATCGTCGTCTTTGCTATCGCCACGTGGGTTTCGACCAAGGGCGCTAAGTGGATCGGCTCCATTTCCTCCTTCGGCTCGACCGCGGCTCTCGGCCTGACTGCCGTGTTCATCTTGCTGTCCCTGGCTGCTGCCTTTGGCGGCGTCGAGTTCGCTACGGCTCCTACCCCCGCTAACATGGCTCCCGACATGAGCAACTTCGCAACTATGTGGGGCTTCTTCGGTACGCTTGCCTGGATCATCCAGGGCGTTGGCGGCGCTGAGTCTGTCGGCGTGTTCCT
>CALEXE010000083.1:0-6128 GCA_937925265.1 uncultured Collinsella sp.
CCCTGACACGGAAGAGGTCAGAAGTTCAAATCTTCTAACGCCCACCAAATGTTCGCAGCTCAGAGGCTTAGCCTCTGGGCTGTTTTGTTTTGGCCGCCAAATGGGTCGCCAAATCGCCGGCAAAAGGTACCTCGATTCATGAAAGAGCGGTTCTGAGCGTCAGTTTAGCCTTGTCATCTCAATCGAGTGGGGGTTGACCATTTTGAACATAACCGTGCATCTCGTTGACGTTTCTGCGATCGATCCCGGCGAGACCGTTGATATGGCATCAATCGCGGGACGCTATGCCTTACGTGCCTCCAATGGGGATCTCCCAATCGCGTCTCGGAGGGAAGCTGCAGGCGTGGGTCTGCTTCTTCGCGACGCCCTGGGCGTCTTCGACGACACCCAGCTTGCGCGTTCTGCTTTCGGCAAGATCGAGCTTGCGGATGGGGAGGCCCCCTCTATTTCCATTTCACATGGCGGAAGCGTGGCCGTCCTCGCTGTTTCCGATGTTGCTCGGTCGGGTGGAGGACCTATTGGCGTGGATATCGAGGCGATCGATGAGATTGCTCCCGTTGCGGTTGAGCGTATGGTGAACGACGACGAGCGCGCGTGGATTAACGCTGCCCCCAATTTGCAAGAACGCAATCTTCGCCTGAGTCAGACGTGGACGTGCATCGAGGCCATTCTCAAGGCTGAGGGTGTCGGGTTTTCGATTGACCCTCGCAAAGACGGTATGCCCGACGGATGGAATACTTCGTCGGTGACATACGGTCGCTGCGTCATCTCTTGTGCGGCGCGCTCTATGCCTCGTATCGTCCTCAAGGAGCACACCTTTCGGGTAGCATAGGAGCCAATCGACAATAGGGGAGGCCACTATGCCACTGAACACTCAAAACGATATTGCTTCACGGATCGAGGATGCCGTCTTTGAGCTTATGGCGGCAACTCCGGTGCAGTCGATTAAGGTGGCCGATGTGCTGAGGCTCGCACACACCTCGAAATCGACGTTTTACCGCTCCTATCGTTCTGTCGACGACGTTGTTAAACGATTTGAGGACGATCTGCTCCAGAACATGCAAGATATTAACGACGTTGCCCTTGAGGCGCGCTTTGGTGACGCTCAGCTCGACCCGACGCCGACAATGATCAGGCGTATGGAGATCCTGCAGCGCAACCGTTCGAAGGTGCTCGCGCTCAACAGCGAAAACGGGGACCCCGTGTTCACGCATAAGGCTACGATTTTCATGCATGAGTATTTTCGCGACCGTCTGCGCTCAACATTTTCTGACGAGACCGATCTTGACCTGTATCTGGCTTTTGCTCTCGCGGGTCACCATAACCTTATCCAGTACTGGCTCGAGGTCCGTCCTGATTTGGAGGCACGTACCGTTGCCGCCGCGCTCAATCGCATGTTCTATGCGCCGCTGTTTGTCGACGACGCCTCGCGCCATTGGCACCCACGTATCCCCGATTTTGAAAAGCCGCTCGGGTGAGCGGCTGTTTTTTAGGGATGAACGGTTGCGCATGCAGTGAACTCAAAGCGTTCCAGCCCTATGAATCGGCTTTAAGCATAGTCATTTATCTGCTATTTGGAACGAAATTAAGCTATATGTACCAAATGATGGGACACATAGTGGCTTTTTGTCCCACGGCACCAAATAAACCACTCTTACACTAAAGCTACGTTCAAAAGAACCACTGCAGTAGTTCAACGTGTGACGGCACAGAAAAGCCGCGAGCGCTCTCTCACCTTCGCTCGCGGCTGGACTGCGCCATCATTTCGTACACCTTCACATGATTAGGATGTGATATTCAGTGGTTACGCTCGGAAAGAACATGCGCAGCGTCTCGATTGTAGGCGTAGGCTGCACCCCGTTCAAGGATTTTGAGGAGCATCCCGAGACCCAGGGTATTGGCGAGGGCGAGGCGTTTGGCTATGCGGCCCTCGAGGCAATTGCCGATGCCGGTCTTGAGCCCCGCGATATCGACTTTTTCTACCACGGCAGCGCCAATCCGTATCTTGTTGGCGATTGCATTACCCCCAACATGCAGGTTGCCGATTGGTTTGGCGTTCGCGCCAAGGGTTCCGTCCATCATTCCGAGGCTTGCTGCACGGGCTACGTCGCCCTTGAGCAGGCCGTGATGGCAGTCGCCTCCGGTGCCTACGATGTCGTCCTTACGGGTGCCTGCGATTTGGCTTCGACTCTTCCCGTTGAGCACATGCCCTCCCATATTCGTCAGGACTTTACGCTCGACGTCATGATTCCCTCGCTCGATAAGATCTATGACCGCGCTTATGGTCGTCCGCTCGATGGCGCCTTCGGCGTGTCGTTCGACAACTGGATCAACGAGTATTCGATGCAGTACGACCTTACTGCCGATCAGATCGATGACGCCCTGAACGGCCTTACCAAGAGCCTTCGCCGCGGTGCCGTCCTGAATCCCCTTGCCTGGTACGAGACCACGGTCGAGGAGGATGCGAAGGCAGCTGGGTTCGATACCGCCGACGAGTATCTCAAGAGCATGTACAACCCGCGCGTTACGCAGTACCTGCGCGTTACCGGCTTTGAGAAGAAGTGCGACGGTGCCGCCGCTGTTGTCGTGATGCCCACGGAGAAGGCCAAGGCCATGGGTGTCCCGTATGCACCTATCGAGGTTCTGGGCACGGGCGCCTCTGCCGTCGAGGCCGGCCTGCTTCACAATGAGCACTGGGCTACCGAGCTTGCCGCCAGGCAGGTCTACGACCTTACCGGCGTGAGCCCCGACGAGATCGACCTGTTCATGTGCAATGACTTCTTCCTGGCTTCCGAGATCGTCTCGGCTGAGGAGTGCGGCTATATTCCGCGCGGCGAGGCTTGGAAGTATGCGATCGATGGCCGCACCGCTTTTGACGGTGATAAGCCCATCAACCCGCACGGTGGCCGTTGCAACTTCGGCCACGCTCATGGCGCATCCGGCATCGCCGATATCGTCGAGGCCGTCAAGCAGATGCGCGGCGTCGCCGGTGCAACCCAGATGAAGAAGATTCCTGAGACGGCCTTCCTGCGCGGTTTTGGCGGTTCTCAGAATGTGCGCTGCCAGATTCTTCGTACCGTCGCCTAAGCGACCGCGGTTTTCGATTTCCCATAAGGAGTATTCTCATGCAACTCAAAGATATGGAGCCCGTGGTCAAGAAGTTCTACACGGGTCTTGAAGAGGGTATCTATTGGGCACGTCAGTGCCCCGAGTGCGGAGCCGTCGAGTTTCCGCCTCACCTTGCCTGCAATGCCTGCGGCTACCACAAGACCGATTGGGTCCAGGTTTCCGGTCACGGCCATCTGATTGATTTTACCCTGCCTGGTCCGCAGAACGACAAGCCCTACCTCAAGGAGTATGGCAAGTACGCCTACGGCGCCGTCGATATTGACGAGGGTTCTCAGTACACCTACGTCATCTACGGCATTACCAAGAAGAAGGCCCCCGAGATCCGCGCCAAGCTCATGGCGGGCGAGACCGTTGGCGTCCATGCCAAGGTCATCGATCGACCGGGTTACAAAGAGCTCACGTTTGAGCTTGACGACTAGGCTTTCACCCTTTTAACAATTCGATTCCTCTCTTAGGCCACGGCGGGACCCATGTCTCCAGCCCGCCGTGGCCGCCCCCTCTTTTTATCTTAGAAAGGCACCATCATGAACGAAGAACTCACTCAGCAGATCTGCGATTTTGCCAAGTCCGCTTACAACTACGATGGCGATGTGACCCCCGAGACGACGTTTGAGACCCTGGGCAAGGGCTCGATGAAGATGATCGCCCTGACCTCCATGATCGAGAACGAGCTCGATGCTGAGGTCCCCGTTCGCGAGGTCATGGTCATGAAGACCATCGGCGAGCTTATCGAGCGCACTGCCGAAGAGATGGAGTAGCTGCCATGGACCTGATGCAGACCCTGCGCGAGCAGGCTGCCGCCAAGCCTATGCGCGTTGCTTTTCCCGAGGGCGAAAATGAGACCATGATGCAGGCGGTCGCAAAGATCGCCGCCGAGCATCTTGCCGAATGTGTGCTGGTCGGCGACGGCGGTAAGCTCAAGGAGCTTGCCGATGAGCGCGGCATCTCCCTTGACGGCATCGAGATTGTCGATGTGACCGACGAGGAGGCGAATGCCGCTTGCTGCGAGCGCTATCTTTCGCATCCGGATTGCAAGTTTAAGCCCAAGGGCGCCGCGCGCCGTATGACGCGTCCGCTTGAGCGCGCCCTGATTTTGCAGGTGCTCGGCGATGTCGACGTAATGTTCGCCGGCATTGATAACGCCACGGGCGATATTATCCTGGCGGGTCAGACCATCGTCGGCCTTGCCGACGGGGTGGACACCGTGAGCTCGTGCGGTATCGCCGACATTCCCAACTGGAACGGCGGCGAAGGTGGCCTTTTGGCTTTTGGCGATTCCGCCGTTTGCGTCGACCCTACGAGCGAGGAACTTGCCTCGATCGCGATTTCGTCGAGCGAAACGGTGCGCTCGCTGACCGGATGGGATATCCGTTGCGCGCTGCTTTCGCATTCGACTGACGGCTCGATGGATAACGAGCTCGTCGACAAAGTACGCCGCGCTCGCGAGATTGCCAACGATCGCCGTCCCGACCTTGCCATCGACGGCGAGTTCCAGTTTGATTCGGCGATTAACCCCAAGGTTGCGGCCAAGAAGGTACGTCGTGAGTCCGCTGTTGCGGGACAGGCCAACGTGGTCATCTGGCCCGATATCAACGTGGGCAATATCGGCGTCAAGATCATCCAGAACCTGACCGGCGCCAATGCTTATGGCCCCATGCTTCAGGGCTTCAAGAAGATCGTGTGCGATTGCTCGCGCTCTGCGCCCGTCGACGAGATCGTCGGCAACGTGGTGATGAGCTGCGTGCGCGCCCAGGCGCTTAAGGAGGCTTAAGATATGTCCGATAAAAAGACTCCCTGGCGCATCCTGGTAATCAACCCGGGCTCCACTTCCACGAAGGTGGGCGTTTTTGAGGGTGATGAGTGCAAGCTCAGCAAGAACGTTGCGCACGACGCGAAGGACCTCGCCCAGTTCGATGGGGTTTCGGCTCAGATGCCGTATCGCTGCGATCTGATTCTTGGAGCACTGGGGGAGGCGGGCCTGAAGCTCGAGGACTTTGATGCATTTGTCGGTCGCGGCGGCGGCTTGCTTTCGTTGCCCGGCGGCACGTATGCCATCAACGAGGTCATGCTCGAGCATGCCCGCATCGGTGCGAACGGCATTCAGCACCCGGCGCAGCTTGGCCCCCAGATTGCCCATGAGTTCGCTTCAAAGACGGGCAAGCCCTCTTTTGTGGTGAATCCTCCCGATACCGATGAGCTGTGCGACCTCGCACGTATGACGGGCATTAAGGGCGTGTATCGAAACGTGCACCTGCACGCCCTTAATCTTAAAGAGACCGCCATCCGCCATGCGGCAAAGCTCGGTCGCCCCTATGATGAGTGCAACTTCATCGTTTGCCATATTGGCGGCGGCATCTCTATCTCGGCTCATCTTAAGGGCAAGATGGTGGACGGCAACGACATCGTCGGCGGCGAGGGCCCCATGGCGCCGACGCGCTGTGGCTCGGTCCCCGCAATCGAGGTCGCGAAGTATACGGCGGAGCATGGTCTCGACGTTGCCCGCGCCCATTGCATGAAGACCGGTGGCTTCGTTGATCTTTTGGGTACGTCCGATGCCATCGAGGTGTGCGAGCGCGCCGCCGCGGGCGATGAGGCCGCGGCTCGCGCCTGGGATGCGATGGTTTACCAAATCTGCAAGTGGATTGGCGAGATGGCCTGTGTGCTGAAGGGCGACGTCGACGGCATCTTGCTCGGAGGCGGCATGGTCCACAGCAAGGAGCTCGTTGCTTCGATTGAGGAATGCTGCTCTTGGATCGCTCCCGTATCGGCTTATCCCGGCGAGTTTGAGCTCGAGGCGATGGCGTCTGGCGCCTGCCGCGTGCTCGATGGTGTCGAGGAAGCGCTCGTGTACAGCGGAGAACCCGTGTTCACCGGATTCAACGACTAATAGTGCTGTGTTTGGGGCGGCCGCTGGTGATGTCTGGCCGCTCCGACCCTTTTCTTTAGGCTCTGTTAGACCAAATTTGACACGATCGGCTGTTCGTCGAACCGGAAAATAA
>CALEXE010000084.1:0-4238 GCA_937925265.1 uncultured Collinsella sp.
GACAAGATGGTGTGGAGGAAGGCTTAGCCATGGGTCTCGTCTACAAGATTCTCGACGGTGTCTCACGTGCCTATAACAAGCTTCTTCTAATGCCCTCGTTGCGCCGCTCCTTTGCTGCATGCGGCGAGAATGTAACTCTCGGCCGCCGCAGCGAGATCGCCGGAGCCGGCAATATCTACATGGGCCATGACGTGTACCTAGGTCCTGGAACGACGCTGCTCACGACCCGAGCGAAAATTCGCATCGGCGACTATGTCATGAGCGGACCCAACCTTACTGTTATCACCGGCGATCACCGCACCGACATCCTCGATCGCCCCATGATGGAACTAACCGATGAGGACAAGCTCCCCGATAATGACCAAGATGTCGTTATCGGCAATGACGTGTGGATGGGTAGCGGAGTGACGATTCTCAAGGGCGTCAACATCTCTAATCACTGCGTAATTGCTGCAGGCGCTGTGGTGACCAAAGATGTGGAGCCTGAGTATTCAATTTGGGGGGGGGTTCCCGCTCGCTGCTTAGGTTCGCGGCTTAAAGGATAACGATGGTTTCATCTAAAAATATAGTACACGCGAAAGTTCTAATGGTCGGCCCCGACCTTTCTTTGCACGGCGGAATTGTTTCCGTCGTACAGGGCTATCTGGATGGGGGTCTTCCCGAGGCGTGTGACGGCTTCGACTACTTGGGGACAGGGGTCGGCTGCTCTAAGCTCGCTAAATCCTTCGCCTTCGCCCGGGCTCTTGCTCGATACGCGATGGCCATGCCTTCCTACGACATCGTTCACCTGCACATCAGCGCGCGTGGCTCCTACAGGCGCAAGTCAATCATGGCGCGCATGGCCCATAAGGCAGGCAAACGCGTGATCTTGCACGATCATGACGGTGAGTTCAAGAAGGCCTTCGAAGAGAGCGATGACGCCTACCGCCGCGATGTAAGGGAGACCTTCGGCATAGCGGATCGCGTCGTTGTGCTCTCGGAGGAGTGGCGCGATTACTTCGCTGAAAACGTTTGCGATTCGGGGAAAATCGATGTCGTCCATAACGGCGTTAAAGTGACGGCGAAGCCATGCTCACCTTGTTCGCGTCATGACGTCCTGTTTTTAGGACGCCTTGACGCGCGCAAGAGCCCCGATGTGCTCTTGCGCGCGTCAAGGGATGTCCTGTCGTGTTTTCCGGACACGAAAATCGTGTTCGGTGGAGATGGTGAGGTCGAGAAGAATAAACAGCTCGCTGCGGAGCTCGATATTGCCGACCGATGCGAGTTCCTCGGCTGGGTCACGGGCGACGAGCGTGAGGCCCTTTTCGAGCGCGCTGCTGTGTACTGTCTGCCCTCGAAAAACGAAGGCATGCCTATGAGCGTGCTCGAAGCAATGGCTCGAGGTATTCCGACGATTGCAACTTCGGTTGGAGGTATTCCACAGGTCATCAGGGATGGAGTAAATGGCTACCTTATGCCTGTCGATGATGAATCAAAGCTATCAGGGCTGTTGTGCACGTTGATGGGTTCTGAGGACCTTCGTTTGAGCATCGGTCGCGCCGGCAGGTCGACTATTTCGGGAAGATTTAACGTTAAGAGAAATGTAGATGCGATTGTTCAACTCTACAAGGAGTTGGTGGATTAGTGGTCGAGAGAGCGCCTAAAACGATTTACTACTGTTGGTTTGGTGATGGGGAGCTTTCTGCGACTGCTCAGAAATGTCTTCTCTCATGGGAAAGATATGCACCTGGCTATTGCATCACACGTTGCGATGAGCGGTTGTTCGATATCGAGTCAACGCCGTGGACTAAGGCGGCCTATGCTGCCGGTAAATATGCGTATGTAGCAGATTATGTGCGCTTCTGGGCCGTTTATAACTTCGGTGGGGTCTACATGGACCTGGGGAGCGAACTTGTTCGTGATATAACTTCGCTCTGTGAAACATATTCACCGTTTTCGGCAATTGAAGAATTGTCAAAAACGGTGAATACAGGGTTGATAGTTGCCGCACCGCGTCATAACCCTTTGCTTGCGGAAGTACTTGATGCGTATGACTCCACACAATTCAGTGACGACCCAGGTTTTCTAAATGATCATACCGTTAATCAGATGTTTACTCGCGTTCTCGAGGCTCATGGGTTTGTACGCGAGAATCGAGGGCAGAACGTTGGCGAATGGACTTTGCTTCCTTCCTCTGCATTTAATCCGGTATATGGATTTGGCGGGTATCACATAAAAAATGATACCTACAGTGTGCATCACTATTCTGCTTCTTGGGCTGAACCTAAATTTAGGACTAAGGGAAAAATTGTCCGCCTATTATCGCCTTTTATTGGTAGACGAGCTGCACAGATAGTAGGTAGGACGATCGCCGAGATTAAGCATAACGGCTTGATTTCCGGTACGGATAACTTGATTAAGCTGACGAAGAATAACGTGAAACAGCCGACAAATAGGAGGTGAATGATGGTCATAACAACTCAGATAAAAAACTGTTGTTCAAATTGTAGCCAGATTAATAGCGAATCTAAACCAGAAATGAATAACGACAGTGCGGTAATGCATTCATTTCTGAAGTTACCAGCTTTGTATGTAATTGGTTTCAGTGTTCTATATTTGCGCTCTGTCCTCTCAATAACAACGCTCGTGGAACTTCCCGATGCTCTGGATAAAAGTCTACTATTAATCGCCAGCGCTTTTCTTCTACTTCATTGTGTTTCTAAGCTTGATCTATACAGCAAGCATATAGCTCTGATTGTTTTGTCTGTCAGTATTGGTTTCATTAGTTATTTAGTGTCCGGCGAGACTGCATCTTTTGTTGTTATTTTAGCCGTTCTTTCAACGGCTTCGATAACTGATATAGATTGTGTAGTTCGATACTGGCTATTTCTCTCCGTGGCTTTGATGCTGTTTTTAATTACTATGTTTGCCATTCAGATGGTTTGTGACCCTCAGGGTATTAAGTATTTTTCTCGCTTGTCCGACAGCGGTCTAATTTTGAAAAAACGTTGGTCCTTTTATTTTTCACACCCAAATATGTTTGGCGCTATGGTTTTAATGTCCTGTAGTGCTTTTGTATATCTGTATCAAAATCGAATTGGATTTATCCACTATTTCCTAATCCTCCTGATTGCGTTGTTCGTTTTTGCTTTATCGGACTCGAAAACTTCTTCGATATTAATATGTTTGCTAGTTGTACTTTCAGTCATACAGAGACTCTTTCGACTATTTGATACTGCTCAAGCGAGAATACTAGTTGGGTTACTCCCGCTGGGCGCTTTTCTTATCGTTTATTTGGTTTCGGGACCTCTTTATACCAGTTCTTTGGGCGGCTTATTAACGGGCAGAATATCCCTATGGCACGCCTGTTATGTTAATCAGGGTTTATCGCTGTTCGGCAATAAGTTTATTGAATCAACGAGTATTGGCGTCAACGGCTGGACGTACTATTACACAACTCTTGACTGTGCTTATGCATCAGGTTTATTTGTTCTCGGTATTGCTTTCTCTCTATGGTTCGTTTGGGCAGTATGGAAATGCGCAAGATGGCGAGGCTATGATTCAGGAAGAGTTTTACCGGCTTTGATTATCATGCTGGTACTTGGTTTTTCTGAGGTACATATTTTTACTTTTGCTATTTGCTATGTGAACTTGTTTCTAGGCAGGCCCCTTTTTGAATTTCCGGAGCGGACTTGCATCGGATAAGTATCTCAGAGTGGATTTTCTGTTTTTGATTTACTGGTTTGACTGATGTTTTAACCAGCAACTTAAAGAAATAGCCCAATAGATATCAATCTGTGTGCGCTGCTCATGTAAGTCAAATTAGCTATTTTGCTGATAGGTGGGATTATGCCAAATAAAATATTTGATGGGATGATTCGCGGTCAAGTTGGATTGGACTCGATTGGCACCATCATTTCTGCTTTTCAATCGGAGAGAGTTATTGCTCAAAGCTTTTCTGGTGCCTTGAAAATCGGCCAGTCGCTACTTCGGGCTATTGTTGTGGATGATAGTTCGACCAACAATTCAGTCGATATTGTCGCTCGGTCATTCGTGGAAGATGAGGGAGTTAGTTTATTACACAAAAACCATTCCGGTTGGCCTGCTGCGCGAAACGCTGGTTTCGCCGCCGCTCGTGGCGATTGGATTATGTTCCTTGATGTCGACGACTACCTTTTGGCTGGAGACTATGAGACGCCTGGTGACTTGGCTGTCTTAAATGATCTTGGGCTTATTGTCTGTCATTATTCGCGACCCAA
>CALEXE010000085.1:0-1182 GCA_937925265.1 uncultured Collinsella sp.
GAGGCACGGTGGCCCTGCCAACATCGATGAAAGGAGTCCGTATGGACAATTTCTCTGTGCGCAGCGAGCGCAACTTCCACAATCTGGTCGTCAAACCAAAAAGAATGCATCTTCTGGACAAGCCGAACGGCTATGCCTCGGCCATGGTCAAGAGTAGTCTCTCCCACCAGATGCGCTTTACGGTGCAGAAGCTCGAAGAAGAGCTCTGCGTTGCCGGCGACCCGCATGTGTTGCAAATCAAGCTGCTTGGAGACGACTCGCGTGAGCCGTCCAGCTGGAAGCTGTTTGCCGACGGCGTGTGTGTTGCAAGCGGCTCGGGTGACTTTGCCCGCGAGTGCTTCTACGAGGGAGCTGAGGTGTTTCTGGACCTGTGTCGCGACGCCGTACGCACGGCCGAGCTGTACTAGTGGAGCCAGAGGGAGTATGAGCTGTTGAGTGCGGCCCGCGGGATTGCGGGGGCGTAGGAACAGAAGCCTCATGATGGTGGCCTCGGCTGGAATGACGTATCGCTCGATAAATGATCTCAACAACGTAGCCGATGCGCCGCATTTCGCCTCAAAGGCATTGAGCGATCGGGCGGCGTCCAGCATTTCTTTGATATCCCCAATTGATTGTTCCGAGAAAGTCTCTTCATGCCCTCATAATCGCCCTTACGAGAAACTTGGACGAGACGGGCGTCCATACGCCGTCTCTAAACTAACGAGCCGTTCGCGGAAAGAACATCAGGCTAGCGTGGGCCAAAGATATACTGGTATCGTTGCAACAATTATGGAAGATCGGCATCGTCAATGACCTCCTTGAAATTCTCCAGGCGCTTCGCGCTTAGCCTGCTCGTCCCGCTGTCCGCCGCCGTAGCGCTAGCTTTGCCCTCAACCGCCCTCGCTGCGTCGGACCCGAACCCGCCCAGCATCTCCAACGTGACGTTATCCGCGACGACAGTCACGGCCGGCTCCACACTGCATGTCGGCTACGATGTGGACGACCCCGATGGGGTGCGGTCAGTCACGCCGATAGTCGAGGTCGTCGTCGATAGCGATGACGGGGACCAGGGCAACAGCTCCCGCCTCGCCTTCCGGTCGACCGGCGACACGACCGCGGGCTTCGATATCCCCACCTCCCCGAGCGACCGGCCCTGCAGGTACCGGATCATCGGCCTCGGCGTGACCGATAGCCTTGGATGGG
>CALEXE010000086.1:0-2114 GCA_937925265.1 uncultured Collinsella sp.
GCTTGCCCATCCTTTAGATATGGAGTTGAGAATACCATAATTCTTACGATTTCCTTATGAGTTTTCGAGAGCTTACACTTTGGCAGATTCATTGCCCTACCTCGAGTTATACGTGGGGCCATGTGAACACTGGTTACTTTTTTGGTCGTTCCCTCCCACTTGGTCATAAGCTCCTCTTAAGACTTGCGGACGCAGCTTCACGCCATGCCAGTACACATATGCGCCCCACCGAGCTTTGCCCTTAGCCCTCCCCCGCTCGCTATACTGGTGCAGAACGAGAAATTAATGCCTGCTAAACGGGCTATTTGTTGGGAGGGCCCATGCCTGCCGTCAATCAACCCAAGGGAAGCGTTTCCGCCGGATCGATCAAACCGGTGACGCGCAAAGCCGTTCGCTGCCAGCGCGAAGTCGCCTGGCTGGTCACGCAGGCGGCCGGCAAGCTCGTCGCCACCACCGACGACGTCAACGCGCCTACACCCAGCTTTGTGCTGGCCGCGGCGCTGTCGTTCGCCCGCGAGCAGGAGCAGGCCGCTCAGGACAATGGACGCGCGATTGACTACGATGCCGTCATGAGCCCCGGCCTTGCGAGCTTTTGTCACGCCGCGAGGCTGCCCACAGCACCCAACGCGCTTTCGGACGCGGGCTACATGTTCACGCTCTCGGGCGCGAACCTCATCCGCGACCTCTACGCCTACTGTAGTGACCTGGGCGAACGCATGGGAGACGCGGTGCAGGTCAAACCAGGTTACGCGATCAAACTCGCGCTGCGGCTGTTCTTGCTGGACGGCGCCTCAGCCGCCACCGCCTCCGACGGCAAAACCTCGGCATAAGCCGTCACCAAAAGCGCCGGGTCGGAAAAATAATCCCGACCCGGCGTTTGTTCGTTCTACTTATCCCCGTCCCCTACGGGCGAGTTCTTTTGGTTGCGGCGGTTACTCCACGTCACGTTGTGCTCCTTGTAGTAATCGGGCGCCTCGTTACCGCTCGCGCTAATGGGGTCGTTGCCGGTCAGGGTGTCGGCAATATCCTCCACGAACTTAATGAACAGGCTCGTGTCATCGGTCTCGGACGAATCAAAATCGAAGCCAAACTCCACTGCGCCGCCGATGATCTTGTCCACGCACTCCGGGTCGTCGCCGTCCAGCCAAATGACCACGGTGTACTTGTCCACATCGCCCACGCGAAAGTTCTTGTGGCTAATGGTCGTCACCACGTCCTTGGACGCAAACGGCTCGGTATTGGGCTCGGGGTTGCCGTCGGCCGCGGTCGCCGCGTAGGTGGTGGGCTCGCCATTGCGATACACCCTCACGCGCGCTGCCTTCTCCACGCCCTTGCTGGCGCTGACCACCTTGAGTTTGGCACTGTAGCCCAGATCGGTCTTGCCGGCGTTGCGGATATAGAAGGTATACGCCACGTAGTTTTTGCCGTTGTGGCTACCGTCGATGTCGTCCAGGTTGTCGGGCAGGTCGTCGGTAGCTATATTGGTGCCGTTGTCCACGGCGTCGGCCGCCAGACGCGCGGTGGCGTTATTAAAGTCGCCGTTGTCGGCAATGGCCACGCCGCGGCGGAACAGCTCCAGGCGGTTGAGGTTGATGGTGAAGTTGCCCATGTTTTCCTGCATAAACGACAGGGCGAACAGCACGCCAAAGGCAAGCGCCAGCACCACGAGGGCCTTTTGCAGCTTGTCCATGCGCAGCAGCGCCGCGCCGATGCGCTCCATACGGCGCTTGGGCATGTACATGGACACGACCGCGTCGGGGTCGATGTCGTCGAGGTCCTGGTCGGCCAGCGCCTGCTCCAGCTCCTCGATGCGCACCACGCCGCGCAGATCGCGTTTGGGCTTGCGCTTGCGTTTGCCGAAGCGCTTGCGCGGGGCGGGAGCCTGCTCGGGTGCGGAGTCCTCGCCGGGCACGTCCTCGGCATTGGCACCGGGCGCGTCCTGCGACGTGTCCTCAGCCTGATTCTCAGCCAAATCCTCGGCAGCTTGCTCTTTATTGTTGTTGCGCTTGAACAGTGCCATGGCGATCAGAGCTTATATTTGGCGCGGATGTAACCGACGTATTCTTTGACGAGCTCGCGCTCCATGTCGTCGGCGTAGCGGAACTGCAGGCCGC
>CALEXE010000087.1:0-12147 GCA_937925265.1 uncultured Collinsella sp.
CACTCGGTGTCGTCGGAGAGCAGCATAGCGCCCAGGTTGCCGTGGCCCAGACCGACCTTGCGGTCCTCGGCGACGGAGCCGGGAACGGTGAAGGCCTGGATGCCCTCGCCGATGATGGCGGCAGCCTCAGAAGCGGTCTTGGCGCCACGCTTGACAGCGAGAGCGCAACCGAGGGTGTAGGCCCACTCGGCGTTCTGGAAGGCGATGGACTGGGTGTTGTTGACGATCTCACGCGGGTTGAAGCCCTTGTCGGTGCAGATCTGCAGAGCTTCCTCGAGGGAGGCGATGCCGTTGTCGGCGAGGCACTTGTTGATCTTGTCAGCGCGGCGCTCGTAACCTTCGAACGTAACAGTCATAGTTATTTCCCTCCCTTTCTACTCGTGAACCGGGAACACGCTGGCGACGGAGTGAGTCTCCTCGTCGGTGCGCGGGTCGATGTACTTGGCAGCGTTCTCCCACTGACCATAGTGGCCCATAGCGCCAGCGATGGCCTCCTCGGGGGTCTTGCCGGCCTTGACGGCGTCGGTGAACTTGCCGAGGTTCAGGAACTCGAATGCGATGATCTCGTTCTTGTCGTTGAGAGCCATGCGGGTGACGTAGCCCTGAGCGAGCTCGAGGTAACGAGCGCCCTTGGCCTTGGTGCCGAACATGGTGCCGACCTGAGAGCGAAGGCCCTTGCCGAGGTCGTCGAGGGAGGCGCCCACGGGCAGGCCGCCCTCGGAGAACGCGGTCTGGCTGCGGCCGTAAACGATCTGCAGGAAGATCTCGCGCATAGCAACGTTGATGGCGTCGCAGACGAGGTCGGTGTTGAGGGCCTCGAGGATGGTCTTACCGGGAAGGATCTCGGAAGCCATGGCGGCAGAGTGGGTCATGCCCGAGCAGCCGATGGTCTCAACGAGGGCCTCCTCAATGATGCCGTCCTTGACGTTCAGCGTGAGCTTGCAGGCGCCCTGCTGAGGTGCGCACCAACCCACACCGTGCGTAAGACCGGAGATGTCGGAAATCTCCTTAGCCTGGACCCACTTGCCCTCCTCGGGGATGGGTGCGGGGCCGTGGTATGCACCCTTGGCAACGGGGCACATGTTCTCCACTTCCTGTGAGTACTGCATGCCTCTCCTCTCTATCGTGTTGGCGTCCCGTCTGGGGGTCGTGGCTGGCGATTGCCGGGCGACCCTTCGAAAGGGACATGACATGCAGCCCCTATAATACCGCGAAATGCACGGAATATTCGGCGAACGGCTCAGTTTTCGTAGCGAGAAGTCCGGAAGTTTTAATTGAAACGGTTTAACTATATGTTCTGTGGTCGCGAACTTCCGTAGAGGGGGTTCGTCTTGGGCAAGCTTTTGGTCAGCTCTTGTAAGCGTTGCAGGGGTTGACCTGTTGCAACGGTGCCGTTCGCCGCCCGTTTACTGCCTTTGGCCGCGCGAGTGTATTGTTTTGCGTGAATGTTTTGATGGCACGCTTCAATCGTGCTGTATTGGATGGCAATCAGATCCCGGCGAAGGGAGCGCCATGCAGCGCGTTTGGAGAACGGTTACCGGCTTTTACCATGTCTGTGCCCGCGGTGTGGGCAAGCAGCTCATCTTTGAGGGCGATGAAGACCGGTGGGAGTTTTTGGAGCTGATGCGCGAGTGCTGCCGCGAGGCGGGCGTGACGGTTATCGCCTGGTGCCTTATGGGCAATCACGTGCATCTGGTGCTTGCAGATTACGAGGACGCGATGAGCGCGGCGATGCACCGGCTGCTTTTGACGTACGCGCGGCGGTTCAATAAGCGCACGGGGCGCACGGGTCATCTGTTCCAGAACCGTTTTGACCGGCGCTCGCTCGATACCGACTGGCAGGTGATGGAGGCTATTCGTTCCGTTCACGCCTGTCCGCAGGAGGCGGGCATCAGTCTCATTGAGCGTTATCCCTGGAGCAGCTTTGTCGAGTATCTACGGGCCTATGACAACGATATGACGAGGGGATTTTCCGACCCGTCTTGCGCGCTTGAGCTTTTTGGTTCTGCCAAGGCCTTTATTGCCTATTCGCTTTCGACGCCCGACGGCTGTGAGTCGGCGATGTGCGATATGAAAGAGATGGAGTGGGAACGGCGCGCCTTTTGCGACAAGATGGCCAAGGAGCTCGGGGTTCCACTCCAAGGCCTTAAAGCCGCACCGCGGGCGCAGCGCGATATCGTAATCGTTGGATTGCACGATGCCGGTTTTACGGTGCGCCAAATTGAACGGTATGCGGGGATTGGCAAAAGTACCGTTGCGCGTATCGTGCGCGCTCGTGCGCGAGCTGTGGTGCGGACTGGCGGAAACGTGGTGTAGGGCCGCCTGTGCACCGCAGCCGGGGTCGCCCATACGCCACAGCCTTTGTTCTAAAAGCTTGGTACGGTAACTTCGCATCTAGATTTGCATAGAACGGTCGCCTTCATGCATAAAATAACGGCTTAGTTCGGTTTTGCCTGTGCCTACCCCCGTCCACGCCGTGCTAAAAGCGGAGTTTTCTGCACCGTGGTACTGTCGGCGCCGCCGCTATTTTGCAGCATACGGGCCCTGAAGCAATTTATGCCTGCTGATGCGCTCCCGAGGCTCATGTTTGCGCCTCCTGAGACCTCGATGCTTGTTCTAAACGCAATATAAAGGCGACTGGAGATGTTGATTAACGCTTGCAAAACGTATGCACACAGCTTGGCGTGCTGAATACTCGCAAAAATGCACGCCGCTCCCTATAGGACCCGTCTGCGACAGGCGCGAGGCGAGCCGGAGCCCAGTAGGACGGGGCTTGGCACGTTGTTTGGCGTGCCTGTGGCCCTGCCACAAGCCATTGCTGCTGTGGAAAACATCTGTGTTTGCGGCTGACGGTGCAGTAAATGACAAACGGGGCGCCGGACGCCTGAGCCGCGTGTGCGCTCTCTATGAAAAAGCCGAGCCGTCCGTATCGGGCGGCTCGGCAATCAAACCCTTTGATCTGGGGCATCCGCTACTGGTTAGCTTGCCCCTCGAGCATGCCGTCGAGGGTGCGCCAGGCGAGCTCGGCGCACTTGACGCGGGCGGGCATGTGCGAGATGTCCTGGAGCTGGGCGGCCTCGTCCAGGTCTTCCAGGTCCTCCTCGGAGAGTTGCTCGCCGCGGATCATGGCGAGGAAGAGCCCGGCCAGGCGGCGTGCCTCTTCGACCGTCTCGCCGGTGATGAGGTCGGCCATGATATCGGCGCTGGCCTGACTGATGGCGCAGCCGTGGCCGATAAACGAGGCCTCCTCGATCACGCCGTTCTCGACGCGCAGCTGCAAGGTGAGCTCGTCGCCGCAGCTGGGGTTGATGCCGTCATGCTCGTGCGTGGGAGCGTCCATCTCGTACTTATAGTCGGGGTGCGAGTTGTGCTCCATGAACGTGGTGGAGGTGTAGAGGTTACCCATTGAACGTGCTCCAAACGTGATGCAGACCGGCGATGAACTTGTCGATATCGGCCTTGTCGTTGTAGAAGGCCACGCTGGCGCGGCAGCAGGCGAGGTTCTCGACGCCCAGCCAGGTGAGCAGCGGCTGCGCGCAGTGGTGGCCGGCGCGGATGCAGACGCCGTCCATGTCCATGATGCTCGCCACGTCGTGCGGGTGGATGCCGCGGACGTTAAAGCTCACGACGCCATGGTGGTTATCCCAATAGATGGAGCCGATGATCTGGACAAAGTCGAGCTGCATGAGCTCGCCCATCAGGTAGTGGACGAGTGCCTGCTCGCGTGCCTGGATGTTTTCGTAGCCCACCGTGTTGACGAGGTAGTCAAGCGCTGCGCCCGTGGCGAAGATGCCGGCGGCGTCCTGCGTGCCGGCCTCGAACTTCTCGGGGACGGGCGCCCAGACGGCGTCCTGCTCGGTGACCGAATCGATCATCTCGCCGCCGGTGAGCATGGGCGGCATGGCGTTGAGCAGGTCCATCTTGCCCCACAGCACGCCGATGCCCATGGGGCCCATGGCCTTGTGCGCGCTAAAGGCAAAGAAGTCGGCGCCCAGATCGGCTACGTTGACCGGCATATGCGGCAGCGACTGCGCGCCGTCGACGACCAGATAGCCGCCATACTTGTGCACGAGCTTGCCGAGGTTCTTGACCGGGTTCTCGACGCCCAGCACGTTAGAGACCTGACCCACGGCCAGAATCTTGGTCTTGGGACCCACCTTGGCAAGCACTTCCTCGGTGGTGAGCTGGCCGGTCTTGGTGGGGTAGAGGTAGACGAGCTTGGCACCGGTCTCGCGGCAGACCTGCTGCCACGGGATCAGGTTGGAGTGGTGCTCCATGATGGTGATGACGACCTCGTCGCCGGGCTCCAGCACCGTGGGTGCAAAGCTCTTGGCGACCAGGTTGAGCGACTCGCTGGTGTTGCGGGTGAAGACGACTTCGTTGGCCTGGGCGGCGCCGATGAGGTCGGCGATCTGCTGGCGGACCTTGGCGATGGCGTCGGTGGCCTCGACAGACAGCGAGTACAGGCCACGCAGGGGGTTGGCGTTCATGCGCTGGTAGAAATCGCGCTCGGCGTCGAGCACGCAAGCGGGGCGCTGTGCGGTGGCAGCGCTATCGAGGAAGGCGATCTCGGGATGCTGCTGGAACAGCGGGAACTGGCCCTTGTAGGGGTTAGTCTCGATGTCCACGGTGGGCCAGCCGCGCGAAGCCTCGTCGCTGGCGTCGAGCACCATAGGCTCCGGTGCGGTGCAGGTATCGCATTTAACGTGCTCGGTGTCGATCATGCGAGCTCCTCTTCAAAGTTATCGATCAGGTTGTTGCCCAGGCGGACGACGGCAGCGCGGGTGCGCTCATCGGTTGCGGAAAGCGCGGCGTCCTCCAGCTTGGCGCGGATGAACAGATCCTCGGCGGCGTTTTGGTCAAGGCCGCGGCAGGCGAGGTAGAACAGCTGCTCGTCGCGGACGTGACCGATGGTGGCACCGTGGTTGCCGGCAACGTCGTCCTCGTCGCACAGGATGACGGGGACGGTCTTGTTGTCGACGCCCTTGTTGGCGAGCAGCACGGTCTCGCGCTCGGTGCCGACGGCACCCTTGCAGCCGTGCACGAGGTCGATGGTGCCGCGGTAGACCTTCTTGGACGTGCCGGTCAGTACGCCGTTGGCGTCGATCTCGCACTCGGTCTTGCGACCGCGGTGGCGCAGCTCGTAGTTAAAGTCGCGCACCTGCTCGCGGGCGCCCAGGTAATCGGTATCGATCGTCACCTTGGCGGTGTCGCCCAGCAGGTCGCCGGCAAGGCCGGTGGCGCTGGCGCCGGCGCCCAGCACGGTGTGCTGCACGTTGACGCGCGCGCCCTCGTCCAGGAACAGGCCGGTGTCATCGAGTGCGATCCAGCTGTCGTCGAGCGTCTGCGTGCAGGTCACGTTGACGGTGGCATACTCGTGGGCGCACGCGCGCAGCGCGGAACCCACGACGCCTTCGCCGGCAACGGGGGAGTCCAGGGCGATCTGCAGGTCGAGCGTCGACTGGGGACGGGCGACGACGTCGATGGCGGCGATGGCGGCCGCAGCGTCGACGCCACTCACGCGCACGGTAACCGTGGCGTGCTGGTATGCGGGCACATCGATGACGATGCGCTTGGTGGTGTGGTCGGCCAGGTAGGTGTAGGCGGCTTCGCCCATGCCGGTCTCGAAGGCCTCGGCAGGGGAGAGCTCTTCCTCGAGCTTGATGGCGCCGGCCTGGTAGACAGAGGTGGCGGGCACGTCGAGCTCGGTCTCGGGCGTGATGCGGGCGCGGTCGGCGGCGTCGCCGGGGGCAGCGGCGCGGCGCTCGGGGAAGCGCTCGACCATGGCTTCCATGGCGGCGTCAAAGGCGTCGGCGGCACCGGAGAACTGCTCGTCCAAGCCCTCGACCTCAACGGCCCCGGCGGGAGCGGTGACAAGCTCGTCGGAAAGCTCGAGCTTGGTCTGGTTCATCTTGAGCCAGACCCAAGTGGCAGCAGGCATCGCATTAACCTGCTCGAGCGTGGTAGCAGCGGTGTTGGTTTCCTGTTTCATTATCCGATCGCTCCTTCCATCTCGAGCTTGATCAGGTTGTTCATCTCGACGGCGTACTCCAGCGGCAGCTCTTTGGAGACCGGGTTGGCAAAGCCGTTGACGATCATGGTGCGGGCCTCTTCCTCCGAGATGCCGCGGCTCATCAGGTAGAACACCTTGTCGTCGCCGATGCGGCCGATGGTGGCCTCGTGGCCGATATCGACGTTCTTGGCGCGGATGTCCATGGCCGGAATGGTGTCGGAGCGGCTCTGGTCGTCGAGCATCAGCGACTGGCAGCTCACGGTTGCCTTGGAGCCCTCGGCCTTGGGTGTGGCCACGATGGAACTGCGGAAGGTCTGGATGCCGCCGCTCTTGGAGATGCCTTTGGTCTCGACGGTTGCCGAGGTATCGGGCGCGTTGAGCACGACCTTGCAGCCGGTGTCGAGGTTCTGACCGGCGCCGGCAAAGGTGATGCCGGTAAAGCTCGAGCGGGCGCGTCGGCCGTTAAGCACGCTCATGGGGTAGAGGTAGCCCACGTGGCTACCGAAGGAGCCGCTGATCCACTCGATGTCGCCGTCCTCGTCCACGCGCGCACGCTTGGTGTTGAGGTTGTACATGTTCTTGGACCAGTTCTCGATGGTCGAGTAGCGCAGGTGCGCACGCTTGCCCACAAAGAGCTCGACGGCGCCGGCGTGGAGGTTGGCCACGTTGTACTTGGGCGCGGAGCAACCCTCGATAAAGTGCAGGTCGGCATCGTCCTCGACGATGATGAGCGTGTGCTCAAACTGGCCGGCGCCCTTGGCGTTAAGGCGGAAGTAGCTCTGCAGCGGGAAGTCGAGCTTGGTGCCCTTGGGCACGTAGACAAACGAGCCGCCCGACCATACGGCGCCGTGCAGGGCCGCAAACTTGTGGTCGGTGGGCGGGATGAGCGTCATAAACTTCTCGTGGATGAGCGGCTCCCACTGCGGGTCGTGCAGGGCCTCCTCGATGCCGGAGTAGACGATGCCCATCTTGGACGCCGTATCCTGCATGTTGTGGTAGACGAGCTCGGAGTCGTACTGCGCGCCGACGCCCGCCAGGTAGCTGCGCTCGGCGTCGGGGATGCCCAAGCGCTCAAAGGTGTTCTTGATGTCGTCGGGCACCGACTCCCAGTCGTGCTTTTGGTCGGTGTTGGGCTTGACGTAGGTGACGATGTTGTCCATGTCCAGGCCCTCAATGGAGGGGCCCCACGTCGGGTCAGGGAAGCGGTTGAAGATCTCGAGGGACTTGAGGCGCAGGTCGAGCATCCACTGCGGCTCGTCCTTCTTGGCGCTGATCTCGCGAACGATGTCGGGCGTGATGCCGGCGTCGAGGCGCTCGAATCCCTCCTCGCCATAGGTGAAGTCGTAGAGGCTGCGGTCGATGTCCGCGACCTCGGTGCGGTTCTTGGTCATTGCGTCGCCCCTTTACGCCTGCTGCTCGGCAGCGGCGGCCTCGGCCTGGGCGCGCTGCTCGGCTGCCTCGCGCTCGAAGGTTTCAAAGCCGTTCTTGTCGATCCAGGGGATGAGCGAGGCGTCGTCCTCGCGCACGATGTGGCCCTTGACCATAACGTGGACGCGGTCGACATCCAGGTGCTCCAGGATGCGCGTATTGTGCGTGATGATGAGCATGGAACCGTCGCAGCTCTTGCGGTAGGCGTCCATGCCGTGGCTGACGGTGGAAAGCGCGTCGACGTCCAGGCCCGAGTCGGTCTCGTCGAGGATGGCGAGCTTGGGCTGCAGCAGCAGGAGCTGGAGCATCTCGACCTTCTTCTTCTCGCCGCCCGAGAAGCCCACGCCCAGTTCGCGGTTGAGGTAGGCGGTGTCCATGTTGAGCTCGGCTGCGAGCTCCTTGACGCGACGGCGGAACTCCTTACCTTTCATCTCCAGGCCGGGGCGGCCGGCGATGCTGGCGCGCAAAAAGCTCGACAGTGGGACGCCGGGGGTCTCGACAGGGGCCTGGAAGCTCAGGAACAGGCCGGCGCGCGAGCGCTTGTCGGTGGTGAGCTCGGTGATGTCCTGGTCGTCAAAGACGATGCGGCCGTCGTTGACGGTATAGACGGGATCGCCCATGACCAGGTGGCCAAGGGTGGACTTGCCGGCGCCGTTGGGTCCCATCAGCACGTGGGTCTCGCCGGCGGCGACGTTGAGGTTGACGTTGTGGAGGATGGTCTTCTCGTCCACGGAGGCGGTCAGACCTTCGATGGAAAGCAGCGGATTTGCGCTCATGCTGTCCCTCTCTGTATATGGTGTACTCATGGGTGTGCGAAACCCTAGGAATCTTCTCGGAATAAAGTTACTATGGGTTCGGCGTTAGTCAAGGGAAAACCCGACTAATCCACTCGACTTTTCAAATTCTGGGACAAAATAACCTGTTGTGTTTGTCCCACTTACTTAAGATTTGGGACAAACAAACCTGGTTATGTTGTCCCAGTAACGATGGGAGGGTAGGTATGCTCATTTCTTCTAAGGGCCGCTATGCCCTCCGACTGATGATCTATATCGCGGCGCTCGGTGACGCCGAGGGCAAGATTGCTCTGCGCGAGGTCGCCGACCGCGAGCGTATCTCGCAAAAGTATCTGGAGCAGCTGGTTCGTCCGCTCATGAAGGCGGGCCTACTTAAGAGCGTGCGCGGCAAGGGCGGCGGCTACATGATGGCCAAGGACCCGGCCGAGGTGCGTGCCGGCGACATCCTGCGCGCCGTCGAAGGCAGCACGGCTCCGGTGGCGTGCGATGGCATCGACAACAGCTGCGCCCGCAGCGATCTTTGCTCGACCGTCAAATTCTGGCGCGGTCTGGACGACGTGATCGAAAAGTACGTCGACGGCGTGACGTTGGCCGACCTTGCTGCCGTCCCCGAGATCAACTTCGACATTAAGCTGTAGGGCTGCAGATGGTATCTCTCGACAAGGTGTACAAGCAAATTGAGATTTTTGCTCGGGAATGTGACGCCGAGAGGGTTGTGCTGTTTGGTTCTCGTGCCCGCGGTGACAACTTGCCTAAGAGCGATATTGATATTGCTGTAGCAGGTTGCCGGGATTTCGACCGTTTCTCATATCTGATAGAGGAGCGTCTTGATACTCTTTTAGATATAGACGTCGTCAATCTGGATGAGTCCTTATCGCAGCAATTGCTCGATGAAATTGCCAGGGATGGTGTGATTCTGTATGAAAAAATATGAGAACTTTGCCAGCGCCTTGGCGAATCTTGAGGATGCACCCAATCAGGATCTTAGCAATGATTTTGTTCAGAGTGGTTTGATTAATAAGTTCAATCTTCAATTTGAACTGAGCTGGAAGCTCCTTAAGCGTCTGCTCGAGTATGAGGGCGCCACGCTTGCCGCGTCGGGGTCTCCTCGTGCCATCTTGAAGGAGTCCTACCGATTCTACGACTTTATTGATGAGGCGGCCTGGCTAGATATGCTCAAAGACCGCAATACGAACGTCCATATCTATGACAACAAGCTCGCTCAAGATTTGATTCAGCGCATCTTGAACGTATATATTCCCGCTTTTTGTCAGTTGAGGGACGGGCTGATGGAGCGATACGGCGAGCTTCTGATGGCGCCCGACGACCAGTTTGTTTAATTCCCTAAGATTTCGCGGAGGGTTGTTGCCGTTTACCGAGGGGTTGTTGTGCAACAACGGGCGAGCTGCAATACTTATTTCTATCTTTGCAAACTGCACTTTAACTACACCAATGCAGGGAGGATCTTATGCAGCCCAAGCATTCTGCTATTGTCGCGGGCCTGACGCTGGCGCTTTCGTTTGGCGCCGTTTCCGTGCCGGCACCCGCCGCTGCCGAGGAGCCCACGCCGGGCGTTGCCTCGGATGCCACCGATATCGATAAGGGTCTCTATACCCAGCAGTCCTTCTCGGGCGTGCTGAGGTCGGTCCAGGGCGTTTCGTTTGTTAACGTGACTCCCGAGATGAAGTACTTCACCAAATATGAGAGTCACGGCAACTATAACCAGGGCTTTTCGTATGGCGACGGCTATAACGCGCTGGGTTATTACCAGTTCGACCGTCGATGGTCGCTCATTCCGTTTATGAAGCAGGCCTACAACTACAACCCCGAAAAATACAGCATGCTCAAGGATGCGATTGATCGCGGCAGCGAGATTTCCAACACGAGCAATGCCATGTACGAGAACGGCCAGCTCACCGAGTTGGGCCGTATTGCGCAGGAGGCTTTCCAAGGTGCTTATAACACCGACCCTGTTGAGTTCTCGGCTCTGCAGGATGCGTATGCGTACAACTCGTACTATGCGGTGACCGAGGCGTGGCTCAAGAGCGGCCTGGGCATTGATATTTCGGGCCGTGCCGATTGCGTCAAGGGCATGGTGTGGAGCATCACCAACATGTGCGGCACCGGTGGTTGCAGGGACTTCTTCCGTTGGGCAAACCTTTCTAACAGTATGACTGATCGCGAGTTTGTGACGGCGCTTTCCAACAGTGTGGTCAATAACGTGGCGACCAAGTATTCGAGCCAGCCCCAGTATCATGAGGGCTGGAAGAACCGCTACCGCAACGAGCTGAAGGACTGTTTGGTTTATATCGCCGAGGACGAGGCCGCTGCCGCTGCGACGCCCGTGCAGCCCGAGCCCACGCCGGCGCCCTCGCCGACGCCTGATTCGAATGACGACTCGAGCGACGATGCCAACGATGACAGGATGGATGCGCCCTCGACCGGTGCTGACGGTGATGGCTCTGCTGGTGGCACTACCAACAACGGCTCTACCTCGAACGGCTCCGATTCAAACGGCTCTGCTGCGGGCGATTCGTCTTCAAGCTCTGCCGGCAATACGGACAGCGACGCTTCTGGTTCGACCGGCGCTGGCACCTCTAACTCATCCACCGGCTCGAGCGATTCGTCCGTTGGCACCGGCTCTAACAACGGCTCCGGCTCTGACGCAACCCCTGGTTCTGATGCTTCCAAGGATGACTCGAATAAGGCGCCGGACGTTCCCGTTGCTTCGCCGGACAAGAAGCCTTCTTTCTCCGAGCAGCTTGGTTCTACGCTGGGCTCTTCGCTGATGGCTGGCGTCAATAACGGCTCGACCCAGAACAAGGGCAACTCTGATCAGGTTTCCACGGAAAAGATCGAAGCCGCAAAGGGCGACTCCAAGGACAAGGCTTCCGAGAAGACCGAATCCGATAAGGGTTCTAGCTCTGAGGAGAAGAGCGACAAGTCCGAACAGAAGAAGGGCGAGGATAAGAAGTCTGAATCTGAGGAGAAGGACAAGAGCAAGGCCGAGGGCGAAAAGAAACAGTCCGAAGACGACGACAAGAGCGGTGCTGACAACCAGGTCCAAGAGCAAAATGACTCCAAAACGGTGACCACCACGACCACGACGACTACAACGACTAAGTCCTCGGGCGGCAACATGCCCAAGACGGGCGACTTGATTGTGATGGCGAGCCTTGCCAGTGCAAGCTTGGCCACACTGGGCGCTACGTCTATCGTAAGTGGTAAGCATAAGCTCGATCAGCAGAAGAAGGCTTCTGGGGAGGACGGCTTGGAGGAGTAATCTTCCAGATCGTTTTCTATAAGAGTTTGGGACGGGGTCCGGTGCGGCGGCATCGGGCCCCTTTTTTGTTGTGCAACGATTTGTTATGCCCCCTCGGGGGTCTGTTGCTACCGTTGCCCGAAACGTTTGCATGTCGATATTATTGCGCTCTACCCGCTCGCTACAATGGGCATCGTGCTGCGTTAGAAGGAGAGTTTACGGTGTCTGAACAGGTGAATTGTGGTTTTACTCATGCGTTTGGTGCACGGTTGCTCAATCATGCGGATAGCGCAGCTCTACCGGTTGATGCACACGACTTTTCCGATGCAATCAATCGGTGTTTGCTCGTCGATAAGACTATGTTTATTGCCGATATATTGGACAGTGAAGCACCTGTTGCGTTTTGCTGTCGGCCCAAGGGTTTTGGCAAGAGCATGAATCTATCGATGCTCAAATGCTATTTGGAACGATCTGATCACCGACGGCCGGATCGAAGCCCGTTCGTCGGCACCCAGATCTGGCAGGCGGGCGGCGGTCGCTATCGGGATGAGTACGCGTGCTATCCGGTCATCATGCTCGACTTTTCAGCTGCCGCTGCGAGGCGCGACGCTGATGCTGCGGCAGCTATTCGCAGCGCTGTCGCGCACGAG
>CALEXE010000088.1:0-13855 GCA_937925265.1 uncultured Collinsella sp.
TCCGGTCGCACGGAGAGCATTTCCCAGTTGACAAAACTATAGGAACACCCCCCTGCGGTGTCTGAATAACCTCCCTCTGAGAAGTTTGACTCTGATGGGGCTACGGATAGAAAGTTGGACTGCGGGATGGTCAGGACTGGAGGCTAGCATGCGCTATTAGCGCCGGGCGATCTAGCCACTAATAGTCAAACGATTTTGACCAATCCCGGTCACCGAACAATGGTCGCCGCGCCTCCCCGCCGCCGCTACTCCAGTGGTGCCGACACACCGGTGTTAGGAGGGCCATTGAGGCGAACGAGAGGCAAGATGACCTACAGGAGATTATAGACGCGACGCTCCGGGAGATGGCCGCGGAGGGGGCAACGGGTTCGACCCATTGGCAGTTTATTCCCCGCTGCAAATGGACCATTTCTGCTGGCTGCATTCTATTTTTCCTTCTTTTTTAAGCACTTGACTATATATACACCAGTCCTTGTCCGTAATACCAAGTTCGCCTTTTATTTTTCGCCTTGTATTAACGCCTTCACTAATTGCTGCGAGGATTTTCTCTTCTATATCAACCGTTTTTCCAGGCCCCTTTTGTATGGTATCAATCGCCATGATCAAAGAATTAAGCCTAATCACGCCTCGCGCTGTCAAATTAAACTTCTTACAATCGGATGCAACGGTTCCGTCCTCAAAAATAAACACAAAACGCTCTAATGAGTCGGTTTTAAATGCAAAACGACCATGCGCGAGAGCATTCCTTATGTGATAAAACAAACTCATATATTTGCTCGTATTGCCCTTTGAATTAACTTTCACAAACACCATACGCTGATCATCAACATTTTCGTAAAAAAGCTCATCCAAGTTTAGCTTTTTGCAGGCGCCCTCTAATTCTTTCTTGCTCCCTACCGAAAGCATCACATCAACATCTCTGCGACTAAATATGGCTTGATTTAGAGAAGTCTTTAAGCTTCGAGTCCCCACCCAAGGGGCGGGCGCCCATTTATCAATGTCGTTATTCTTACGGTTGCTCTGACCCGGGCAGGGAGACTCAATCAGGAAAAAATGAACTATACGCATCCAGCTAGAGTCTTCCGGAATCTGAGGCGGCAGGGGCTCATTTAGCCAAGAAGTCCGAAGTGTTGCCATGTCTACCTCCTGCAACAGCTTTACAATCAACATCACAAGGCAATTCTCGACATTTGCCGAAATACCCCCGTACGAGAGACTTCTTAAGAGCCTCAAACGTTTCAATCTGTCGTTTCGCGTCAAATCGTAATTCTATGTTCCTATCGTAAGTTATATCGCGATTTATCGGTTTATATAAGTTTGTATAAACCTATATAGTGTTGTATAAGTTTATCGCGGAATATCGTTGGTCTCGATCTGCTGCATCCAACATATTGAGACGGGCAATTACCGCAGAATAGAAAGTCTGTACACCTCTAAAAGCCATCGGCTCGCTCTAACAGGTGTGCTGATTGACCCGTTATCCACGGCTTGAGGGAAATCGACCCCAACATGGTAAAGTAGTCGCAACAGGCAACCATGGAGGAACAATGCTCAGCATTCACTACGGCGACAGAGACGATGTGATTTATGACACGTCGACATTCTTTGATTACAGCTATTCTCCCTCTTGGCTGCAAGATCCCCTGTCACAGCGCATTATCAAATCTATTGATAATGGCACTGTTCTTGGCGCAAACGCAATTGACACCAAGGTGCTTGGCGTTATTCCGCCAGAGAAACTATCAACGGGCACCAAAACACTTCTACTGATGCTCTTTATGCCTCAAAACCTCTACAACGCCTCAACCTGCGGAGATAATTGCGCCTATTGGATCTTGCGCATCGCCTCCAAACATGACATCACCATCAACCTCTACCATATGATGGATTTTGGCAAAGCACGTTTTACAGCCCGTGTCATCAATTCCGGACAGATTGTTCATACCATGGATGAGCTTGTCCTTATCTCGGCAAAATGTCTGAGGGAGGCTCGAGCATGAGAGGGGAATACCAGCTGACCGTAAGGACCAATAAAGTCCAGGTCAAACTCACCATTCGCCGAAACCTCACCATCATCCAAGGCAAAAGCGCAACAGGCAAAACCACCCTGCTGGACAGTCTCCGTGCATACGAAAACCTAGGAGCCCAAAGCGGGATAATCGTTAATTGCGCAGCCCCCTGCCGCGTCATCGGCGGCATCGATTGGGAAGCGCAACTCAGCCGCATCGATAACAGCATCGTGTTTGTGGACGATACGCAAAAATTCGTAAGGAGCCATGCATTCCAGCATGCAGCTCGACACAGTTCTAACTACTACGTCATCGTTGCGAGGGACGAATTGCCCCAGCTCCCCTATAGCGTGGATGAGATCTATGGCCTCAAAAACACCAACAGGGCAACAACAAAATATCCTGTCTACACACGCACGTACACTTCTAGCTACCGCATTTACGGAGACGAGCCCTACGATGGAGATCGGCCAGAAGAAGTCATCGTCGAAGACAGCAATGCCGGCTATGAGTTCTTTAAAGTCCTGTGCGCCAAAAGTAAAATTCGCTGCGTAAGTGCCGGTGGCAAATCAAACATATACGAAACCGCTCTGAGCTCCCCAGCCCAAAAGTTGCTCGTAATTGCAGATGGGGCCGCTTTTGGGCCCGAGATGCCCTATGTCTATTCGCTCAGGAGATTTAAGGAGATCGAGCTCTTTTTGCCGGAATCGTTTGAATGGCTTGTGCTGAGATCGGGACTCTTCAACGATGTCGAAACGCAAGACATGCTCCTTCATCCTGCCGATTTCATCGACTGCGAGAAGTTCTTCAGTTGGGAGCAGTTCTTTACTAAACAGCTTAGGGAACTGACCAGAGACAGCTACCTAGCCTATAGAAAAGAAGCTCTCAATCCCGCCTACCTACAGCAACATGAGCTCAACACGATTGCAGAATCGCTACCCAAACTCGGAATCACTTCGCGCTAGATCGAGAAATACTCGCTCTCAGCGGATAAGTTCGGCCCCAACCACGGATCGCCCGTCAAGAAGAACTCAGGCCAGCACTGCATGAACAGGGCTTGCTCGCGCTTCCAGCGGCGCAGCTTTTCCTCGTTGGCCTCTTCCCTGCCGCGCGAGGTGAACTCGTAGTGGTACAGCTCGGCATAGGGCGTAAAGATGGTGCAGAAGCCCGCCTCCCATACGCGCAGGCAAAAGTCAGCGTCGTTAAAACCGACGGCGAATTCCTCGTTATAGCCCCTGACCTGCTCAAATACGTCGCGTCGCACCATCTGACAGGCACCCGTCACGGCGCTAAAATTGCTCGGGCGAACTGCGCGTTCATAGTAGCCCTCACGCCTTGCCGAGAAGTCCTGGTTGGCATGGGCAAGTGCGCCACGCACGCCAACCAAAATGCCGGCATGCTGCACCAGATGATCGGCAAAGTAGAGTTTGGCGCCCGCCACGCCCGCATCGGGACGCTGCAGATAGCCCATCATCTCTTCGATAAAGTCAGGGCTTATGACCTCGGTATCGTTGTTGAGCAGCAGCAGGTAATCGCCCTTGGCATGCTCAACGCCAAAGTTGATGATCTGGGAGTAATTGAACTCGCCCGGCCAGTACACAACGCGCGCGATGCCCTTGCCTTCGGATGCTGCAGCCACGCGCTCCGGCAGGACTTCGTAATACGCAAACGTCTTCGGGTCTTCGCTGTTGTTCTCCACCAAGACGATCTCGTAGTTGGCATACGTTGCCTTCTGGGCGATCGACATCACGCAGGCGTCGAGCGTCTCAACGTGGTCCTTGGTGGGAATCACAATACTCACCAGCGGCGCAGGCTCTGGTAGCGCATAGCGCATGCGATAGACAAACGGCGTCTCGGTCTCCTCGACTGTTCCACGAACGCCCAGCGCGTTAAAGTGGCGCTGAAGCGCAAGGCGCCCGGCTTCAATAGCATACGGCTTGCTATCGGCAGAACCATCGGCGGTCGATCCCGGATGCACGCGCCAGTGATACAGCACATGCGCAACATGCTCAAACCGCGCGTCCGCCGCAAGGCAGCGAAGCGTAAGGTCGTAATCCTGGGCGCCCGCGACGTCTTCCGGCGACATGCCAATACGGTCGATGAGTGCCTTCTCCACCATCAGAAAATGCGTCACGCAGTTATGGCTATAGAGCAGGTCGACGTTGAGCTTAGTCTTAAAGACCGGCTGGCCCCACTCCCCCATTTTTTGGAACATGTCCTCGTCGCAGAACAGGACCTGGGGACGCTCGCCCTCGGCAGCCTTGTTCAACGCGGCAACATAGTGGAATAACGCGTCCGGTTCCAGGATGTCATCATGGTCCAAGAACGCGATGTAGTCGCCCGTCGCTTGCTCAATACCAGCGTTGGTGTTGACCACAATGCCGCCGTTGCCGGGAAGCTCGATGCGACGGATGCGCTCGTCATTGGCATCCGCCGCAAGATTGGCCACCGCATCCCATTCAGGCGAGGCATCCATAAGGAGCAATTCCCAGTTGTCATAGCTCTGGGCTAGCACCGAGTCCAGCAGCTCGCGCAGGTAGACCCGATCAGTCTTGTAGCACGGCACCACAATGCTCACGAGCGGCCTATAGGCAAAGGCCGCCGAAGCGACACGCTGGCACGCCATATCGCCCGGCTTTGCGCGATGTTGCTCAAACCAACGTCGATAAGCTGCGTCGTCTGCACGCGCGTCCTTCATGCGGTTCCAGCTGTCGTCAACCATGCCGTTGTACAGGCGACCATCCATGGCGCAAAAACCGCTCTGGATTAGGCCCGTGGGATCGCTCACAATCGCGACAAAATCTCGTATATCCCGAGGCATCTCTACGCTCAGATACGTTTTATTGACACGGCATCCGTTCTGCTGCGGCACATCGAACTGCGATTCAAACACATGCACGGTGGCATCGATGGCGTTCATATGCGTATCGAAGATCAGGAGCTCAGGTGCGCACTGGGGGTCTCCCGCCCAGGTAACCTCATAGCGCCACACCGCGCCGGCGTCTGCCGGCAAATAGCGAATGGCATCGATCTCGTAGAGGCCGCAGTGTTCGCCACGCTGCGCATCGCGGATAAGCGCACACAGCGCAGGCTTAGCTTTGTAGTTAATCTTGGATTCCAGCTTGGCCACGCGGCTATCGAGGCGAATGGAGCCCAACCTTTGGTCACCGGATGCAAATGTGACGTCAATCGTAGAGCCGTCCAGAAAGGGAAGCGCCAAGACGGCGAGCTCGCGCTCGTAATCGGAAACGGAAGGGCAAAGCGCCAGTACACGGCCATGATCGACCGGGAACGCCAGCGACGGCACAGAAGAACCGCTCGTCGTCGCATGGGCAAACGCTTGAGAACCCTCCCGCTCAATAAGCGCGGCGACATCCTGACCGGCAAAACGAAGCAGCACAAACAGACGGCCCTGACTGCGGCAAAGTGCCAAACGCTTGATACTCATCTACACTTCTCGCTTTCCCAGGGCGTTCGCTGCCATGCGCTTGCAGGCACCCAGACACCCAAACCTCAAGACGTCGTAATCGAACATGAGCTTTTTGCACTCACGGGCATTGGGGGCCTTGCTGGTAAGCGCCGCACGCACCATAGCGGCAACAGAAGGAGCGCATTGTGCGAGCGCAGCATCGCTGCCCACGGCAGAACCGGCAAGCGCCGTGGCAACGGCGGCAAACACCTTGCCGCAGTCCGAACCCAGCAACCTGAGCGCATCGTACAGCACCAGATCGCAGAGGAAGTACGCCAGGTCCTCGGCATGCTGTACATCGAGACCGTCGCGCTGCCAGTCAGCCATCACCGCGGAGTAAATCTTCACGTGCTCCAGCAGTCGCGTCTCGTCGTCATAGCGCATAGTGTCCATAAGCGAGCCCTTGCGCGCGACACGGTAGTCATACAGCTTGTTCGAGATAAGCGCGGTCTTACGCGAACGACCGTACACGGCAAAATCGAAGACCTGGTCCTCGCCATATTTAACGGTTTCATCGAACACAATCCCGTTACCCAGCAAAAACTCACGCTTGCAGGCGGTGCGCCATGCAAAGGGGCGAGATGCTTCCTTAAACAGCAGGTCAGAGCTATAGCCTTCAAACGACACATCGCGCGGGCTCAGCACATAGTTAAGCCACGGATACCCCGCCTCCAGCGGATACGGATTCGCACCAAAGGTCAAAACAACGCAGTCCTCGCGCTCAAAGGCATCGACGATCACGCGGCATGCATCGGGCGTAAACCGGTCATCGGAATCCAAGAACGCAACGATAGACGCCGTGGACGCGGCGATGCCTGCATTACGCGCACTCGACAGGCCGCCGTTCTCCTTATCGACCAGCGTAAAGCGCGCGTCCTTTTCGCAATAGGTAGCCGCAATATCGCGCGAGCCGTCCGGCGAGCCGTCGTTGACCAGCACGCCTTCCCAATCGGGCATGTCCTGCGCAAGCAGGGAGTCCAGGCACCAGGCCAGGCACTCCTCCACGTTATAGATGGGAACGACAACGGAAATCTTGGGGGTAGCCATAGTCAAGTGCTCCTACTGTGCGACCGGAACGTCATCGGGGTGCGGATTATCACCGTAGGTGCGCTGATACGTCAGCACGCGCCAGACCAGCGGCAGGCCGCCGATCTTAAAGTAGTGTTTAAACGTATTGAGCTTGCCCGGCTTCTTAAAATCAAAGCGCGAATCGATATAGGCGCGGGGCGACTTGACCATCAGGCGCAAGTCGGTCTCGCCACGCGGATCGAACAGCGACAGGTCAAAGCGACCGGCATCCCAATCGGACTTGAGCTCGGGAGAGGCCTTCTCCCAAAACTGCTCGCGCAACTCATCGACCAGGCGCTCATCATTCCAACGGTACGTATCGACCTTCATGCGCATTAAAATACCCTGAAGCTGAGCCTTAAGCTCGGGGCGTTCATCCAAAAAGCGCTGCATCTCGGTATATTCGTCGCACACGCAAAACACCTTGTTAGGCGAATTAACGGAGCTCTTCTCGTTATCCTGGCGATAGCACAAAATGGGGTCCGCAATAAACGCGGCACGCTCGGCGCATGCCCAGACCTTAAAGTTAAAACCCGCATCCTGATACGAAGCACCCGGCGTGGGAAGGAACCGAATCTGATTGTCGTTGAGGAACTCGCGCCGATAGATAGCCGACCAAATGGAAGGTTTGCGGTAGAAGATGCCCGGGCGATCGACTGGGCGATAAGCGGCGCCCGTCATATGCTCGTCGATGATCCCAAACAGCTCACGGCGTTCGCTGGGCGTGGACCAATACAGGTAAAAGTCGCCCTTTACCACATCGGCATGTTCAGCATCGGCCTTGGCGACCAGCTTTTGGAGCGAATCCTCAAACATAAAGTCATCGGACTCAAGGATGCCCACGTACTCGCCGCGCGCCATCTCCAGGCCGCGGTTCATCGAGTCGCCGTAGCCGCTGTTGGCCTTGTCGATCATCTTTACACGGGGGTCGCGCTCCATGTACTCGCGGATGATATCTGGCGAACTATCGGTGGAGCCGTCGTTGATGCAGATGATCTCGATGTCCTCGAGCGTCTGCGCCACGGCGGAATCGAGGCACTCACGCAGGTAGCGCTCAACATTGCAGATGGGAACAAGCAGCGAAACTTTAGGGGTATCAGAGTTCTGCAAGAGAACCTCCTGTTGAATAGCGTGTAACAGGGTTATTTTAGCAGCCGAGTTGCGGCGGGCGGCAGCGCTTGGAACTAGAGAAAGCGCTCCAGGCAGGCCTTGAGACCACGGGTCGAAAGATAGAACAACGTGGCGTCTGCCATCGAAACGCCCGAGGTCGCCACAACGAGCTTATGGGCGACACGGCCAACGGCGCCCTTAGCAGGCATATCCGCCCACTCCGTTCCCAAAAACGTCGTGAGGTCCATGTTGACGCGAGCCGCCACGCGATGGAAGTCATCGGCATCCAAGCGCGCCAGGTCGAACACAATGAGGTCCAAAAACCAAGTTATCAGCTCGCCGGGACACAGGTCCAAAAGACCGTAGGCCGCCCAGTCCTCCAAGACCTCCTCGAGCATCCTCATGTGGGTGTCAAGCTTTTTGGCGCGAGCCTCGGCACTGTTGAACTCGTGCGTCGCCGATTCGCTCTCCATCACGTAGTGGTAGAACTTGTCCGGCATGACGACGGTCTTGCGGGCAAGCGCATAAGCCGCAAATTGGAAGACGACGTCCTCGCCCAAAGCCAAACCGGGGGCGAAGCGAATGCCTTCGCGATTGAGCAGCTCGCGCGAAAAAGCCGCACGACAGGCATAGGGCTGCGCATTCGAATGGAACAGCAGTTGGGGATCACGGGCGCCGAAGGTACCGGCTTTGGGGCTCATGAGTTGCTGGACGCGTTTGGGGGCAGCATCGGCAGGTTCACAGACGCCGCCAAAAACGGCGGCCTCGGCATCTGCAGACTCCATGGCATGCAGCACGCGCTCGACCGTCTGGGCATCGATGTAATCGTCGGCATCCACAAAAAAGACGGTCTCGCCCTCGGCGGCATCGATACCGGCATTTCGAGCACACGAGACGCCCGCGTTTTCCTGGTCAATCACCAGTACGCGATCGTCGGCCTGCGCGATCTGACGCAACACGTTCAACGAATCATCAGTCGAACCGTCGTTGACACACACAACCTGAATCGAGCGCTCGGACTGGGCCAGCAGCGAATCGAGACATCGCTGAATGGAGCGCGCAGAGTTGTAAACGGGGACGACAATGGTAGCTTTAGGGCACGAGGCCTCTCCCATGCCGACCTACCCCCTTAGCGATTCGATGAGGAAGGCGGCGACCACGCCTGGGCCTCCAACCGAGGCGTAATACTTAGCACGCCCCAAGGCACCATCCGTCGCAAAACTCGGATGCTCGTCAACCCAGCCCTCAGGATCTTTGAGGATGGCAGCGAGATTCGCGCGCTTCCACGGCTTGAGGTCGTCAAGCGAAAAGTCCCCGGCGTCCAAGGCCGCTTGGAACTCCTTGGCCATCTGAACCAGGAACTCCTTATAGAACTTAGGCGCCAGGCGCACGTAGTTCCACATATACGAATCATACTTAATGAGTTGATTGAACTTGAGCATGCGCGCGACGTCATCACCTGCGTGGTCACGGGCATAATCCTCTCGAATCCAACGCTCAATCTCGGCATACTCGGTATTGACGCAAAAGACCTTAGCCGAAGAATTGACCGAGGAATTCTCGTTGTCCTGACGATACGACAACACGGCATCATGCAGGTAAACAGCCTTATCGGCGCACGCGATCACCTTAAAGGCAAATGACGTATCCTGAAAGGATGCCCCCGGAGTCGGCAGGAACTTGATACCGTTGCGCTCAAGAAAATCACGACGGTACACGGCCGACCAAATCGACGGTTTTTGCTTAAAGAACTGCGTCGTATTGCTGGGATGCACCGGTTTGCCACAATCCCTTGCCTTAAACATCTCGTGCAGCGAACGGCGCTCCTCGGGCTTAGACCAGTAGAAATCAAAGTTCGCCTTCGCAAAGTCGGCATTATTGCTATCGGCGGCCGAGACAAGCTTTTCGAGTGCGTCGGGCGCCATAAAGTCATCGGACTCCAAGATGCCAACGTACTTGCCACGCGCCATCTCCAGACCGTGGTTCATCGAGTCGCCGTAGCCGCTGTTGGCCTTGTCGATCATCTTGACGCGCCCATCGCGCTCCATATACTCGCGGATAATCGCCGGCGAGTTGTCGGTCGACCCGTCGTTAATGCAGATGATCTCAATATCCTTGAGCGTCTGCGCCAGGGCGGAATCGAGACACTCGCGCAGGTAGCGCTGAACATTGTAAATGGGAATAAGCAGCGACAGAACAGGGCTGCCAGAGGCGTTAGTAGACAAATGTGCTCCTTAGGAAATACCTGTCGTTTCATGGTATCAAAGGGTCAGCGCGCCAGCGGACGTTTATATAATCTATGGAGCTCGCAGAGGCAAACTGATACGAAAGGACGTCATGCAGCCCAAAGCCGCACGCAACATATCCATCGAGGCCTTGCGCTTGGTCGCAGTCGCCGGTATCGCGGTGTTTCACACCTTTCAGTGGACCTTCCAAGCGACCTGCGTCGGCTTGCCGGAATACGCGCCGCTTGCCGCCTTCCCCCATTCCGGCGTGCTTGGTTTTATTAACTTGCTAGGCTGCTGGGCCAACGAGGCCTTCTTTATGATCTCGGGCTATTTTCTCATCGCCTCAGCCGCGCGTGCTTGGGACGGTGGAACAACGTGGAAGTCGCAAATGCAACGGACGGCGCAGCGTCTGGGCAAGGTCGTTATGCCCACTGCGTTTTATTGCGTCGTGGCGCTCGCGTGGTCCACGGTCGTCTCCCCCATTCCCGATGTTACCCTCAGCACGCACTACTGGTACACGCTAGGCCTTGAGTTTATCTGGGTCTATGCCGCCACGGTCTTCATGGCGCCATGGTTTGGACTGGCTAAGAGTCGACTCTCCCAGAAGAGCTACACGACGACGGTCATCGCCGTTGGCATCCTCGCATTTGTTGTTAACGGGTATATAGCCGCCATGAGTACGACAAGCACCGGCGAGTTTTCTTGGCTCCAGAAGCTCATGAGCGCTGCCACGTACGTAATCGCGTTTTTGATCGGCGGTCTGCTCCGCGACGTTACCGATGTCATGGATTCGGACAGGGCGGGCGCCTTGGGCATGCGGTCGCTCGCTGCGATTTTGGCGCTCGCCACCATCCTGGAAGGAGCACTCTCCTTCACCGGCAACCTCACGGCGATGGCAGTCCTCTCCTACAAATCGACCTCGTTGATCTCGTTTGCCCTCGCTGCCGCCTCCTTGCTCTTTGCGGCTACCCGACGCAGGGCCTTAGGCAATCCGCGGAATGCAGGTGTCATCGTCACCTTATCGACCGCCACGCTCGGTTTCTATGTGATGCAGTCGCTCACCAGTAGCCTGTGGCGTCCCGTCTTCAACACCCTGCTCGCAAACATACTGGTCAGCCAAAACAGCCCGGCAGCTATATGTATCGTCACGGGTACCGTCATTAGCATCGTCTTTGCTCTGGCGCTTCTCATCATCGATGCAGCTAGAAGCCTTATCGCTCGCTAGCTCAAGCGGCAATAGACACGCTGCCGTCAGACGCCAAAGCCGCTACACCCGTGGCAGGTTCCTGCGTTTTATTCAAAGCTTGCCGACAAGGTGCGGTGAGCCTTTACAATAGAACAGTCCCAAGGACGTATTCGATAGCTTCCGCGCAGCGCTCGCCCGCCGCGCGTGAAAGGATATATTGCCCCATGCCTTCAACCCTTCCCGCTCCCATCGATAAGCTCGCCATCGTTGTCGTTACGTATAAGCGCCAGGAACTCCTGGCCAACCTGTTCGACTCCATGACCGAGCTCACGGCAACGCCCTGGCGCATCGTGATTGTCGATAACGAGAATTCGCGCGAGACCGGGGCCATGTGCACCGCATTCAACGAGCGCCTGGCCAGCCTGTGGGGCATCGACACCGAGCAGCCCGACGCGCAGGGCGGCACCGACCGTGTCATCTACGCCCCGCAGCTCGAAAACGGCGGCGGTGCGGGCGGCTTCTCCGCTGGCACTAAATGCGCCTACGATCTGGGGGCCCAGTGGTTCTGGGTGATGGACGACGACGTGCTCGTCATCCCCGAAGGCATCGAGCGTCTTGCCAAGTGGACCGACCGCTACGATGTCATCCAGGGTTCGCGCCTGGACTTTGACGGCGGCGCTTTCTTTTGGCAGTACCAGCTCATCCTTTCGCTCGGCATCCCTAACCCCATCGCCAAGTGGGACTTGGGGCCCGAGGGCTACCGCACCATGAACCAACTGTGCTTTGAGGGCGGCATGTTCTCGCGCCGCGTGGTCGACAAGATCGGCCTGCCCGACGCGCGCTTCTTTATCTACGGCGACGATGCCTGCTACGGCTACGTAGCCAGCCAGCACTTCCCCGCCGCCGTGGTCGCCGACGTGGTGCTCAAGCGCGCCCGCGCCGTCTCTAACTGGGATATCGCCGGCAAGCGCCAGCTCAACTCCACGAGCGACACCAACCGTTACTACATCATGCGCAACCGCGGTTATCTGGCCCGCTACATGCAGATTTACGGCGACTACCACCCCGTGCTGTTCCGTCTGGGAAACGTCGCGACCTTCTGCAAGGAGTTCATTCGTCTGGCAGCAGTCGACAAATGCTTTAAGACCGGCATTCCGTCGCTGCGCCGTGGCATGAAGGACGCCCGCAAGATCGTTAAGGATCCCAACTGGAAGCCCATGCCGCCCCTGAAGGACGCCGAGTAGTAAAGGGCTTTCGCCCGCCGCTACAGTCGTTGACACACCACGGACACACGTTGACCGTCAAAACCAAAGCCCCAACGCATGCGCCCGACGGCGGGGCGCGGCACGCGGATATCATCGATGCCGTCGCGCTCTATGTCGAGCAGCGCCTGAACCGCCAACAGCTCCAGGCCCAGGGCATCGACGCCAGGGTCGTACATCATGTTGATCGTAATGAGCGGTCGCTCATCGAGCATGCCGAGCGTGTCGGCCACGTCAAACACCCGACCGGTGGGAATCACCTGGATATCCCAGCGATCCGAGATGCCACTTCGCTTGGAACTGGGATTGCAATAGCCGGGCAGTCCAAAGCAGAGCCCCTGAAGCGCCAGATGATAGGCTGTCGGCATATCTGATTGGCCCACATCGATGCCCAGATCGCCGATAGCACAGCTCAAAGCTTGCTTTACAGTGTCCTCGTCTCCTCGACACAGCCCGTCATGGAACGAGTCGATAACTCCAACGTCCTCAACGGCACACTCAAACCATTCCAGAATTACAAGACGGAGCGCCTGACGCACTTCGTTGTTAGGCAGACGCAGGGAACGAAGGCACGCGCCGTCCTCCGAATGCCCCGTCATGTCCGTCGTAAGAAATCCAGACAGATACAGCGCAGTCCAGATATCTTCGGGCTTGGCGGCATCGACCTCCTCGGCATGCATATGCACTGGCGCCTCAATAAACCCATGCGGCTCAACCAAATCGAACAATGTGGACAGGCGAATGAGATTCCAGTCGCCGACGCATGCGCCCAGACGGTCGGCGTAACAATACAGATCCGCCCGAACGGGCGCGACGCAACCGCGATGTGCGTAGTCCACCACGCGCTCCGGGCTCGAGCAATAAAAACCACCAAACAGATAGCCCTCGAGCCACTCACGCGCGTCATCCAGACAGCCGTTGCGACCGATGCAATCCAACAGCACCTGGACTTCGTCGTCCGAAAAACCGAACCATCGATCACACCAACTCGACAGTGGCGTCGCCGATCGATAGGAAACCCCACGCTGGGACAACGCAAGCTCGGCAAGACCGGGGCGCTCGCCCATCAGACACGTCAATCGCAACGAGTCGCCGGCGTCGGCAATGGTGTCGAACAACATTCGGCTGAGCGACTCTAGGGAATCCACGCTACCGTCGTCCTTAGCGTCCAAACGCTTTGGACATACCGCGTCGTAGTCGTCTATCAGAAGAACAACCCGCTCATCGAAAGCTGTCTGAAGCAGTTTAATAAGCACGCCAAGCGCCGCATCGATCTCCTTATCGCTGGCCACCCCACGCGCCGCCCTCTCGATAAGACGAACCTCACGTCTTGACAGATCAGGCGCGGCAAGCAGCGGCAGTAATCGGGCGCACTCGCGCACGACAGCCCCGCGAATTGCTGCCGCAGCACCAGCGCCATGCCTCGAAGCGGCAGCTGTAAAGTCGAGCATGATGACCGGATAACTCGCGTACTCATCACGATAGCGACCGCCGCCCGCCTGCCAAATCTGGGTACCAGCGAA